>SKYG01000283.1 GCA_007128045.1 Bacteroidales bacterium
AGCCAGTGCCAGGTATGAACACTTCAACTTCACCGCAGCATCCCCCAGTCTGATGCCTGATCCGGGGCTGCCTGCCATGACGCCAGCAGAGCCATCCCCAAACCCATCACCTGAAGTACCGCCAACCGCGGCCCAGGCTGAAAAGAAACCGAAAACTGTAATCCTGGAGGATGGAAACCGCATATCCTTGGAAGCCATGTCGGCTCATGACCGTGAAGCATTACAAAAAGCCATGGAAGAAATGCGGCTGGCCATTGCCGAAGTCAACAAGGAAGTTGCAGGAGAGTTTCAATCTGAAGAGTTTAAAGAGCAGATACGCCAGATACAGAAAGAGACTCATCGCGCTATGACAGAAGTGCATCGCGAGGTGGTGGAAAAATTCCAATCGGAAGAATTTCAGATGGAGATGCGTCAGGCAGGTGAAGAAGCACGAAAGGCCATGGAGGAGGCAAACCGCGAAATGAATGAGTACTTCCAGTCTGAAGAGTTCAAACAGGAAATGAAGCAAGCCAATGAGGAGATCAGAAAGGCCATGAAAGAACTGGAAGAGGTTGATTGGGAAGGCCTGGGTGAGACCCTGAGGATCACACTCGAAGAGGTAGGCAAAGGGCTACAGGAGGTAGGCCCTGCTGTTGAAGACATCATCAGGGAACTCAAGATCGATGAGATATTAAAAGAAGCGATGGACTCCGTGAATAAAGCCCTGGAGGATGTTGACAAACAAAAAGAAGAGTAATGCGGGTCTTGGTTCAGGCACCCAATGTGGTCACCATCACCGCTTTAATTGTATGCAAACGGTTCTCTGCCTGGTCAAACACCACAGAATGTTCGGACTCAAAAACGTCTTCAACCACTTCCATGCCCTCAAGACCGTACTTCTGGTATATCTCTTCGCCAATGGTTGTTTCCCTGTTGTGGAAAGCAGGAAGGCAATGCAGAAACTTCACCTTTGGATTGCCGGTCTTTCTGATCACATCCATATTCACCTGATAGGGTTGTAGCAGTTTTATACGTTCTTCCCACACATGAGCCGGTTCACCCATCGACACCCATACATCGGTATATAAAAAGTCGGCCCCTTTAACAGCCTCCGACACATCATCGGTTATGGTAATTTTAGCGCCGGTTACTTTGGCAATGTCACGGCACTGTGCCACCAGCTCTTCACTGGGTTGCACCGATTTTGGAGCAGCAGCGCGGAAATCCATGCCCATCTTGGCAGCACCCACCATCAATGAGTTCCCCATATTGTTGCGGGCATCACCCAGGTAGCAAAACGATATCTGATGCAGTGGCTTGTCACTATGCTCCATCATGGTAAGAAAATCAGCCAGTATCTGTGTGGGATGAAACTCATTGGTAAGGCCGTTCCAAACCGGAACACCTGAATAGGCAGCCAGCTCCTCTACGGTAGCCTGGGCATACCCCCTGTATTCAATACCATCATACATCCGACCTAGAACCCGCGCCGTATCTTTCATTGACTCCTTTTTGCCAATCTGACTCCCGGAAGGTCCAAGATAGGTAACCCGGGCACCCTGGTCATAGGCAGCCACCTCGAAAGCACAACGTGTCCGGGTACTGTCCTTTTCAAATATCAAAGCAATGTTTTTGCCTTTTAAACGCTGCTGTTCAGTACCGGCATACTTTGCCTTTTTCAGGTCGACTGAAACATCCAATAAAAATTTGATCTCCTGCGGAGTGAAATCCAGTAATTTCAAAAAACTCCTGTTTCTTAAGTTAAAAGCCATGGTAGGGAAGTTGAGTTGTTGAGTTGTTGAATTATTGAGTTGTTGTAGGGACAGGACTGGGCCTGTCCTAATGTTTAGTTGCAGGACTGGGCCTGTCCGAATGTTTAATGGTGTACGATCACGGTGCCTGCTCCTTTCACACCAAGCTGATCGGCCTGGGTGATCAGGGCTTCCTTGCCGCCTTTCTCCACGAAGTCGATACAGGCCCTGACCTTAGGTGCCATACTGCCTTCTGTAAATTGCCCGTCGGCAAGATGCTTTTTGATCTCTTCGACGCTGATCCTACCCAGTTTTTGCTCCCCGGGCTGGTGAAAATTGATATATACATTGGGCACATCTGTCATGATACAAAATTCATCAGCCTGGATATTGTTGGCCAGCATCGAACAAGCAAGGTCTTTATCAATCACTGCATCAATACCTATCATTTTTCCCTTATCGTCGGTATAAGCAGCGATGCCCCCACCGCCCACCGTGATGACGATGGTTCCGTTACGGGCAAGACGTTCTACAGCTTCCCAGTTTGGGATACCAATGGGCAATGGAGATGCTACCACCCGGCGGAAGCCCCGCTTACGCGGGTCTTCATGAAATACCCATTCAGGATTCACCTTCAGTATCTCATCAACCTCATCCTTTGAATAAAAGGGGCCCACAGGCTTATTCGGATTCTTAAATGCAGGATCGTCCTTGTTAACCATTGCCTGTGTTATCAAAGCCACAATGTTACGTTTTAGCCCGTGCTCAGCCATCACATTACGCATCTGCTGTTCTATCATAAAACCGATAGACCCCTGTGTTTCCGCCACGCAAACATCCATGGGCATCACGGGTAAACCGTACAGCCGTTTACCAGCCTCATGCTGTAGCATCACGTTACCAACTTGAGGGCCATTACCATGGCCGATAACTATATCATGACCGGCCTTCAGCAAAGGTAGTAAATGCTGACAGGTTTCATATACATTTTGTTCCTGCTCATCGATAGTGCCGACCTGACCCTTTTGCAGCAAAGCATTGCCACCAAAAGCAATTACTGATAGTTTTCTCATACTGTTTACCTGTATTTTTTCTGTTCATTATAAAAATAGCTCCTGAAAAGTCCTTTTACAGCTTTTCTTATGACAATCAACCTTTCCTCCTGCCGTTTAATAACGACGAGCAACTATAAATCAACCTAATTGGGAATGGCCGACAAAGCCTGGTAGAAAATCATATCGACAAGCGAAAAAAAAATTTCAGAAGCTGATAAATGGTATACAATGGCATTACAGTATATTTACAAAACTATATAAAAATTAGCACATTCTAAAGAAAAAACCTATAAAAAACAGAAGAAAGACTACTTGCTAAGCCAGGCGGCATACACCCAGACAAGTCTCTTTTCTCTTTTCTCTTTTCTCTTTTCTCTTTTCTCTTTTTATGGTTTATGGGCGGATCAAAGCTTTCGTTTATATGATTGTTTAAGGATGGTAAAAAAAAGGAGGTAGAAAAGAAACGTCGAATACATATTAAATACCAGCACAATGACAAAAGCAGTGCCATAAACAAAAATTACAGAAAAGAATAAGAACATCAGGTTGGCCAATATGGATCGCACCAATGAAAGTATGCGAATGTCATTATAGTATGCCTTTTCTATCCTTTCTTTAGTGAAAACCCATAGGGATAATCCTGCCAACATCGTTACCAAAGCAATTTCGTCCGCAACATTGGTGGTTATGCATGTAAAAAAAGCATTGCTAAAAAAGACTGATGCAATGGCAAATACAGGCAAGGTAATATTCAAGCCTGAAAAAACATACACAACACCAATGGCGAGCCCTGTAAAAAACAATATGACACCAGCGATCTTGTATTTAAATGGCAATAACCAGGTTTCCATGAATGGCATTACCAGTTATCGCTCGATGTCATGACAGGAAGATCAATTACTGTCCCATCATCGAGGGTAAATTGAATACCAACCAAGCCGAACTTATGATTCGCCCAATAACGGGTTTCTTTAATCCCAAATTTCCCAGTAGGTTCAACAACCTCAATGACTTTTATATTCCAAAATATGTACGAGTAATCATCTGTGCTTGATCGGGAAACCACCTCCCGTTTTTTATTGGTGCCCTTCATCTGATACTTATCACCGACTTTAGCACTGTACTCGACTATGATACCCTCAGCAAATGGGGATATACATGAAATTCCTTTCAGGGTCGACTTAAACTCAATACCTGTAATGGTAACTATATCTCCAGTCACAATTGTACCAGGAATATTAGACAAAACAGTACGAATGATTGGATTGGTAACCCGGGCAGTCAGCGTTATGCTGGAAACTCCATCCCTCAATGAAACAACTTCTCCCTGAACATTCTGTAGTCCAAATTCTTCTGAGTCGCTGGTTCCAACCGTGGTGCCAACTTCCCCCATAGGTGACTGATCGCCCGAAATACTCAATTGATCACGTTCGCAAGAAAAACAAAAAGCCAATGCAACAAACAACATACATAATTGAATGATCTTTTTCATAGACATCACATATTTAAAAATGATACAATTTGTTTATAAAATTTTTTATAGTCAGACAAACAATCATAATTATCGTGTAAATTTAAATATTTATTGAATAGGATGATATTATGCAGAACAATTTATTAACATTGTTCAATCCATATGAATGGAGTTGTAATCCTGCAACTACTAGTGAAGCGAAGACCCTGTTTATCGGAACGGCAATCTGGCAACCCCATACTCTGTATCCATAATTGATTTATCTTTGCATTTGCTATGGAGCCCAGGAAGATTGCCTTTCATACGTTAGGATGTAAGCTGAACTTCAGTGAGACATCAACCATCAGCCGTCAGTTTGAAAACGACGGTTTCATCCAGGTAGCCTTTTCAGAGGTAGCCGACATTTACGTCATCAATTCTTGTTCAGTAACCAACAATGCTGAAAAGCGATGCAAATCTCTTATCAGGCAGGTGATGCGAAATAATCCAGATGCTTCAGTGACCGTAATTGGATGCTACTCACAGATCAGCCCCGAAGAGCTCAGCGCCATTCCCGGCGTTGCTCTGGTGCTGGGAAATGCAGACAAGTTCAACCTGTTAGAACATATCCAACAATTGGATAGAGATAAAAAGGCAGGCATGGCAATTCAGGGGTCACTAAATGGCCCGTCAGAAGCAATAGGCGACCCATTCAAAAAATATAATCCGAAACAAACACATGATCCCAACCAAAAACGTGATCCGGGTGTCGATGCTGATGAGAGCAGTGATCAACAAACAAGCACCCACAGCAGCACATCGGTTCGGAGTCTCAAAAATGAAAGGTTTATTCCATCGTGGTCTATGGATGGCCGCACGCGGTCTTTTTTTAAGATACAAGACGGCTGCGACTATTTCTGCACCTACTGCACCATTCCATTGGCCCGGGGCCATAGTCGCAGCGACACCATTGCCGCCACCATCAGGAGTGCCAGGCAAATTGCCGGCACCAACACCAAAGAAATCGTTCTTAGTGGAGTCAACATAGGTGATTTCGGCAAATTGCACCAGGAGTCATTGTATGACCTGCTTAAAGAGCTGATCACTGTTGATGGGATCGACCGCATCAGAATATCATCTATAGAACCGGACTTGCTACATGACAGGATCATAGAGTTGGTGGCAGAGCACCCACGGCTCATGCCCCACTTTCATATACCGCTGCAATCGGGTAGCGACGAAGTGTTGAAGGCGATGGGGCGAAGGTACGACACGAGCTTGTTCTTCAACAGAATTGAAACAATAAGAAAACACATCCCTCATGCCTGTATAGCCGTAGATCTGATTGTCGGCTTTCCCAATGAAACAGAGGCCCTGTTCAAAGAGTCATATGAATTTATCAAGCAGGCAGATGTATCCTACATACATGTATTCACCTATAGCGAGAGAGACAACACAAGGGCTTTGAATCTGGCAAATCATATCCCTGTAGCTGAGCGGCATAACAGGTCACAACAAATGCATAGCCTGTCTGAACAAAAGAAAAATTATTTCTATCTTAGCAACAAAGGCCGAAAAGAAAAGATATTATGGGAAAACGACATGAAAGACAACTACCTGTATGGCTTCACTGAAAACTATATTAGAGCCAAAACCAAATATGACCCGGCGTTGATCAACACCATTCAAAGCGTTATGCTGAACCATCTGGATAATGACGGTGTTTATATAATTGCCTAAACAATAACTATGATCGATCTAGACAAAATATCACACGAAGTAATCAGCACTGCAAAAAATGCTGGTACTTTTATCCGCAACCAGACAGACAAACTCAGGAGTATTGATGTGGAGACCAAAGGCAATCATGATTATGTAACCTATGTTGACAAAACTGCAGAGGAGCAGATCGTGCAAAGTCTGCAAGCCTTGTTACCTGAAGCCGGTTTTATCGTCGAAGAGAATACCATTTCCAAACAAGGAGACGCATACAACTGGGTGGTTGACCCACTCGATGGAACGACCAATTTTATACACGGAATTCCTGTATTCAGCGTGTCTATCGCGTTGATGCACCACAAAGAGGTGGTATTGGGAGTTGTTTACGAGGTCAATTTGGATGAATGTTTTTCAGCTGTAAAAGGTAAAGGAGCTTTCCTTAACGGTATGCCCATACAGGTTTCTAATGCCAGCGCCCTTAAAGACAGCCTGTTGGCAACCGGGTTCCCTTACCACGATTATACACGGATGGATAGTTTCATAGACTTGTTCAAGTGGTGCATGAAAAACACCCACGGACTTCGACGCATTGGCAGCGCAGCTGTAGACCTGGCCTATGTAGCCTGTGGCAGGTTCGAAGGCTTCTACGAATACGGCCTGAATGCTTGGGACGTGGCAGCAGGCTGCCTGATCGTTCAGGAGGCAGGCGGACAGGTCAGTGACTTCCGCGGAAAGGACAATTATATCTTTGGCAGGGAAGTCGTCGCATCAAACAACAATATATCTCACGAATTTCTAAACCAAATACAAAAAGCGTTTAACCCGATAAAAAAGCACTGAGCGCTGAGCGTTTAGCAAGTAGCATGAAAGAAAAAATCTTGAGCCCACTACGAAAAGTTTTTGCCCGCTGATTGCGCTGATTTTCGCTGGTTTATTTTCGCTGATAATCAATTGTTTAACATCTGCGTTTATCTGCGGGACACAAAAAAAAACAGACTTTTAAGAGTGAGCTCAATCTTGTAACCCGTAATTTGTAACCCGTTAACCTGTTAACTCGCAACCTATAAACCCGCTATGGAAGTTTTCTCCGATACATTCCTGGAATTTGGCGCCATACTCGTCATAGCTGTTATAGCAGGGCTGATCGGACGGGTGCTTAAACAACCTCTGATCGTGTCCTTTATTGCCGTAGGCCTTATTGTAGGCCCTTACGGGATAGACCTGTTGCGCTCAGGTGAAAAGATACACCTTTTATCAGAAATGGGCATTGCCGTATTGCTTTTCGCTGTTGGACTGAAGCTCGATATAGGATTGATCCGTTCTACCGGAAGGGTGGCCCTTTTTGCCGGACTGGGCCAGGTCTTGTTTACATCTGTCTTTGGTTTTCTGATCTGTATCTGGCTGGGATTTGAAGCGGTGACAAGCATCTATATCGCTGTAGCCCTGACTTTCTCCTCAACCATTATCATTGTAAAACTGCTGTCTGATAAAAAAGAGATATCCTCACTGCACGGACAGATATCCATCGGCTTTTTAATTGTTCAGGACATCGTGGTGATTATCGCCATGATTGTTTTATCTGCGATGGGTACACCCAGTGAGACAACCCTTACCATGGAGATCGTCACCGTGGCGGCAAAGGGTATAGGACTTATCATCTTGGTATTGTTGCTGATGCGTTTTGTGCTCGGATGGCTTACCTCTCGCATGGCACGTACACCCGAACTGCTGGTACTCTTTGCCATGGCATGGGCGATCTCATTGGCAGCCTTCAGCGATCTGCTCGGATTCAGCAAAGAAGTAGGTGCTTTTCTGGGAGGTCTGTCTCTGGCATCAACCCCATATCGTGAAGTAATTGCAGGAAGACTCTCATCGGTGCGGGACTTTCTGCTTCTATTCTTCTTTATACATCTTGGCAGCCAGGTGAATGTGCCCTTGCTCGGACAACAAATCTTTCCGGCAATGATACTGTCAGCATTCGTACTTATTGGAAATCCCATCATTGTGATGATTATTCTGGGGTTGATGGGATACAGGAAAAGAACAGGTTTCCTGGCAGGACTCAACGTGGCACAAATATCTGAATTCTCATTAATACTTGCTGCGCTCGGACTCAGCCTTGGACAGATCGATGAGAAGACCCTCGGGCTGATCACACTGGTGGGTCTAATCACCATAAGCATCAGCACCTACCTTATCTTATACTCCCACCAGCTCTATGAGAAGGTATCTGGTGCACTGGATATCTTCGAAAAGAAAATTCCTGCCATGGAGGTTGATGACAAAGGTCTTTCCGGTTCAAAGTTTGATGTGATCATCTTCGGACTGGGTATGTATGGCAACAATATTGCAAAAAGCCTTGAGAAAGGTGGGTTTAACGTGTTTGGTGTCGACTTTGACCCCAGGGCACTTAAGCGGTGGAAGAAAAAAGGGCGGGCCGGTCAATATGGAGATGCTGATGATCCCGACTTGCATGAAATTCTTCCTATGGATGTTACCTGCGTCATCTCTTCACTGGATGATAAGTCGCTCAACCTGGCACTGATAAAGTACCTTAAACATGCCGGCTATGAAGGAAAGATCGCCGTTACCTCATATACAGGCCGCACTGCCAAAGAACTCGAGTTGGCAGGAGCCGACCTCATATTGCTGCCATTTGCGGATGCAGCCGATAGCATACCTTTAAAATTAAAGTCATTAAAAAAACAAAACCCTGAGCCATGAAAAGAGTACTAACAACTTTATTGATAATTGCCATGATGACAGCCTGTCAGCCTACCACCAAGCAAGAAGCAGAGAGAAGCCCAATCGGTGAGAATACCATAGAAAACACCATCGCCAATTTAACCAGTAATCACAGCTCTGAACACCAACACCGTATATCAAAAGGCGTCAGGCAAGCAGCTTCACTCTGGAGAGACTCTGACGGGACAGAAAAAGAATTTGAAACATTCTGCCTCGAACATTTTATAGGCAACCAGCAAGAACTTGACATGGTCTTTGACCGTCTGGCACACTACTTTGAACACCTCTACGGATACATGAACAGAATCACCCTCGAACTTAACAGGCAGATACACGAAGACAGGGGGCCTATTCACAGAATCGATCAATTGTTTGGAGCCTATAGCCCATCGGCACACCTGCAGAACGACTTTTACAACAACAAAATCGCTTTTATTGCAGCCCTGAACTTCCCATATTATAACCTGGAGGAAAAGAATAACCTGGGCAGTGAGTGGGATGCCCGGCAGTGGGGATTTGCCCGACTGGGAGATTATTTTACAGCAAGGGTACCACCTGTTCTAATGCAAGAACTTAATCAGGTTTACAGCGATAGCCGGATATACATTTCTGAATACAACATTTTTGCTGGCAGACTCCTTAACGACCAGGGGGAAACCCTATTCCCAGAAGACATGAAGCTGCTGGCCCACTGGAATATACGCGACGAGATCCGGTCAAACTATGGCCAGCAAGGCGGCCGGGAAAAGAAAGAAATACTATATCAGGTCATGCTCCGTATTATTAACCAGGACATCCCGGAAATGGTCATCAATAACCCGGGCTACCAATGGAACCCATATAGTAACGAAGTCTTCCAGAATGGACAAAAGATAGAATCTGAACCAGAAGGCACTGTGCGCTACGAGCATCTGCTGTCCAACTTCCAGGCATTGAGAAAGACAGACCCCTACTATCCCGGCATGGATACTTATATCAAAAGACGCTTCGACGGCAGCATGGAGATACCACAAGATAAGGTGGAAGCCCTGTTCCGGGAATATGCAGCTTCCCCCTTATTGCGCGACCTGGGTACGTTGATCAGCGAACGTCTTGGACGTGATTTGAGGCCTTTCGATCTCTGGTATGATGGGTTTAAAGGAAGAAGCGGCATCTCTGAAGAACAACTGGATGCCATTACCAAAGGACGTTACCCAGATGCCGAAGCCTTCAACGAAGACCTGCCCCGATTTTTAACAGAGCTTGGGTTTGATGAGGATATGTCAGCATTTATTGCAGCACAAATTGATGTCGATGCAGCCCGTGGCTCAGGACATGCCTGGAGAACATCTATGCGCGGAAAGCCGTCACACCTTCGCACACGAATCGGACACGATGGAATGGACTACAAAGGGTATAACATCGCCATCCATGAATATGGCCATAATGTAGAACAGACAATCAGCACACATTTTGTCGACAATTATTTTGTGAACGGAATACCCAACACAGCCTTTACAGAGGCTTTGGCTTTCATGTTTCAACGTCGTGACCTTGAGCTATTGGGCATCGATCATCAGGACCCCATGAAAGAACAGATGGAGGTACTGGATGTGTTTTGGGATAATTACGAGATGATGGGCGTGTCGCTGGTCGACATGGAAGTGTGGAAGTGGATGTATGACAATCCTGACGCTAACGCTGAACAGCTTAAACAGGCTGTAATAAGAATTGCAAAAGACATCTGGAACGAATACTTTGCAGATGTCTTTGGTGAACGCGACATACCACTGCTTGCTATCTACTCGCACATGATTCAGTCGCCCTTGTACCTCTCCAACTATCCCTACGGCAGGCTTATCATGTTTCAGTTGGAAGATCATATCAGCGACAAGGATTTTGCTGGTGAAGTGCTGAGGATTTTTTCTCTAGGACAATTGACCCCGCGTCATTGGATGCAGCAAGCTACCGGACAACAGATCAGCAACAAGCCCCTGTTTGATGCCGTGAAAACAGCACTGAAAAGCTTCCGGTAACTCTTAAACCCCTCAACCCCTAAACTCCTCAACTCCTCAACTCCTAAACTCTTAAACTACCTCCTGCAGACCCACAAGCCGGCAACACCTGTAAGAAACAGCGTGTAGTCTGCGCGCTTGAAGCCTGCATCAAGCAGTAGTGCTGTCACCTCTTCAGGGGCGTAATAGTTGATAGCAGAGTGAGCCAGGTAATGATAGGCGCCGCGATGTCCGGATATCCATCCTCCTATCGGTACAGTGACATACTTCAGGTAGGCATGCATCAACCATCGCATGATGCAGTTGACAGGCCTGGTGGTTTCCAGTACGACAAATCGACCACCAGGTTTCAACACCCTGATGATCTCGGAGAGAAATTTGGCTGTGTCAGGATTCTTATATGTAAGGTTTCTGAAGGCAAAGGCAATACCTATGGCGTCGAAATAAGCGGTATTGAAAGGTAAATCAGCCACATCTCCCTCGACAAACTGAATCCCGGAAAGACCACTTTTTTTTGCTTTGCGACGGGCCTCATCGAGCATAGGAGGGCTATAATCAAGAGCAGTCACCTCAGTGCCTGTTAATGCTCCCCGTTGAAGTCTCAGTGCCAGATCTCCGGTGCCCGTGCATAAATCCAACACCCTGCCTGGATCACCAGCTAAGATCTTTTTTGCAGCACGCTTGCGCCATACCTCATCGAAACCAAAAGTGAGCAAGCGGTTTAATACATCATACGATGTAGGCACGGCCATAAACATCTTCTTTAATGGCCGTGCTGAATGTTTATCTTTCATATATTATTTGAAACCACAAAGAACGATATATGTTTTTCAAAAAAACATATTCTGCCATTCCTTTTGAAAATAAATCTCAAAAAAATACCCTTTTTCATTATTTTTGCACCTGTCACCTAACAACTCAACAATTCAACAACTCAACAACTCAACAATCTTATGAAGCCATTAGTAAGCATCATTATGGGAAGCACCTCCGACATGCCTGTTATGGAGGGAGCCGCCAAATTTTTTGATGAACTGGAAATTCCTTTCGAGATCAACGCCTTATCCGCCCACCGCACACCTGAACGTGTAATGGAGTTCGCAGAAAACGCGCACAAAAGAGGTATCAGGGTGGTCATCGCCGCTGCTGGTGGAGCTGCACATCTCCCCGGCGTCATCGCCGCATCAACTGTATTGCCGGTGATTGGGGTTCCCATTAACTCCTCCATTTCTATCGATGGGTGGGATTCAATATTGTCAATCCTTCAGATGCCGGCAGGTATACCGGTTGCCACCGTGGCACTCGACGGTTCCAGGAATGCCGCTATACTGGCCACACAAATATTGGCCCTCAGTGATGAAGACATTAACAAAAGACTTGTTACGTTTAAAAAAGACCTCAAGTCAAAAGTCGAGAAAGCCAACAAAGACCTTCAAAACGTCTCTTTCAAATTCAGGGTCGTATAGATATGTCGTCCATTTACCTGGAGCACATATAATAACTTAAAAAGTGTTATGAATAAATACGTAATAAGTTATTGTATCGTATGTTTGTTGTTAACGGGCCAGCTTGGTGCCGCCAACGACAATTATCCATTAGGTGGAAGACAGGCAGGGATGGGTAATGCAGCCGTCTCAATATATGATTTCTGGGCTATCAGCCACAACCAGGCGGGCATGGCTAAGCTCAACAGGCCAACAGGCGGGTTTTATTTTGAGAACAGGTTTCTGGTCAAAGAGATGGGACTGGGCGCTGCCGCCGTAGCCCTTCCCACCACTTCTGGTGTTTTCGGACTAAGTCTGTCCTATTTTGGCTATTCACAATACCACGAAAGCAAAGTCGGAATTGCTTACGCACGCAGCTTTGGCGAACGGCTGTCTGTAGGCGTTCAGTTTAACTATATGTATACCTTTATTGGAGGAACCAATAGCAATTCAGCAGGTAATGTCGGGTTGGAGCTGGGTATGATCTATGAGATTCTGCCCGGTCTGAATATTGGAGCACATATCTTCAATCCCACCAAAGCAAAGATTGCAGCGGTCGATGGGCTGTATGATGAGTATATCCCCACCATCATCAGATTTGGCATGGCCTACAGCTTTTCTGAACGTGTGATCGTTAGTATTGAATCTGAAAAAGACGTAGACCGTAAACCGGTCTTAAAGGCTGGCATAGAGTATCAAATCGCAGACCTCTTTTATGTCAGGGGCGGGATAGGCACCAATCCAACGCAGAATGCTTTTGGATTTGGAATACATACCGGAAGTTTTACCATCGACCTGTCGTCATCCTTTCACCACGTACTGGGGTACTCGCCACAAGCCAGTATCATTTATGAATTGTAATTTAAGCCTGGCATGACAGCAATATCATGGCCATCTTGTCACATTGCACATACCATCCTGGTTTCCGGGTTGTTGTTATTTCTGACAGGCTTTCCGCAGGCTTTTGCTCAGACTACCCACGACACCATCCCACCACAACGGGATCAGATCATCAACGAAGAAGGCTTCCACCAACGTATTGAGAGCCTGCTTGAAGAGTCGGATGTTGAACTTGACTATGCAGAGCTGATCGAAGAGCTGGAGTTCTTCATACAAAATCCCATTAACCTTAACAGTGCTACTGCCGACGAGTTGCGAAGGCTGTTCCTTCTGAACGACATTCAGATCAACAACCTGATTAACCATATCAGCATGTTTGGCAAGCTCATCAGCATATATGAGTTGCAATCGATCGAAACATTCGACATGGAGACCATTATGGCCATTCAGCCCTTTGTCACTGTGTCGGAGGAAGTTAGACGCAGGCATTTCAGCTTTGATGATATGATGCGCGAAGGGAACAGCCAGTTGTTTGTTCGTTACCAACAACTGTTTGAAGAACAGCGTGGTTTCAGTGATATCGACACTGAAGAGCTGGAAAGAAACCCCAACTCCAGGTACCTGGGAAGTCCGTACCGACTTTACACCAGGTATCGGTTTACCTATTATAACAATATCAGCATCGGCATGACCGCCGAGAAAGACCCCGGCGAAGAATTCTTCAGGGGAAGTCAGCCCCAGGGCTTTGACTTCTATTCTGCTCATGTACATCTCAGAGATTTTGGCCGGCTGAAAGCCCTGTCGCTGGGAGATTTTCAGGTGCAGTTCGGTCAAGGGCTTACACTATGGTCGGGGCTGGCATTTGGAAAAAGCAGTGAGGCTATCAACGTGAAGAAGAACGGACTCGGCCTTAGACAATATACGTCGGTCGATGAAAACAACTTTTTCAGAGGTGTTGGGGCCACAGTTGGACTAGGTGTATTTGACTTTACTGCCTTCTACTCGTCAAAGAACAGGGATGCCAACGTGATGCTGGTCGACACCCTGGAGCAGGAAGAAATGGTTATCACCAGCCTGCAACAAACCGGACTGCACAGAACACCACGCGAACTGGAAGGGAAAAATGCCGTAAGTGAAACCATATACGGCGGCAATTTCGCCTACCGGAAAAGCAACTTCTCCGTCGGACTTACAGCCTATCGCATGGAGCTGGGTGCCGACTACCAGAGAAACCTGTCATTTTATAACCAGTTTGACTTCAGCAACAGTAGCAACAGCAATATCGGACTTGACTATAACTACATTCTCA
>SKYG01000251.1 GCA_007128045.1 Bacteroidales bacterium
CTGAAGTCTAGGTACAGAAATACGTTCTCTGGCTGTTTGCTTTTTGCTTGGGGGTATCAATTCTATCGAACCAGAAGCAGCAAAGTTTTTGGACATAAATTCATCCAAAGAAAAGCCTAAAATCATTGAAAGCCTTTGAAATTCAAGCACATCAACGCTTCTGTTGCCTAGCTCAATTTGCGCCAATGAGGGTCGGGAAATTTTTAGCCTTTTTGCTAAATCTGCCTGTGAAAGACCCTTTAACTTACGCAGCTCTGTGATTCTGCGACCTATTTCCTTTTGGGATAGCTTGGTGTTCATCGTATAGGTTTTTCCATATTAACGCAACAAAGATACATAATGTTTCATTTAAAAACAATATATTGTTCTTTTTTAAAACTTTACATGGGTTTCTCTTAATTGAAAGCACATGGCCAAATCCCTCCCCATCCCAAATTCTGTAGCCACCAACATGGTAAATGAACCGTGGAAAGGGATCCAGTCAAAGCAGTCCATGCATCAAAGTCGGCGGGCATCTCCTCCATGCCCAACATGGTCAGCGGCAATTCTGTAAAACTAAAAGGAGCAAACAAATCTGCAGCTACATCAGAACGGAAGGTCATCTTCCTGTTCACCGGGAAAGTCTGCATCAGAAGGCGGGGGGATGTCGGCAAGGCCTTCGGCAGGGAGCGTTTCTCCGGCAACCTCAATGCGCCAGGCTTTCACGTCGGTGTACCACCGTCCGTTGTACTCACGGCTTTCTACGTCGAAGTCCAGGGTAAGCATGTTGCCGGTTTTTAGTTGGCCTGGGTTGATCCGGTCTCCCCATATCGAAACACATATCTTCTTGGGATACTGACCTTCTGTTTCTACAATGATATCCTGTTTTTTCCATTCACCGTTCCTGCCGGTGCCGGTCTGAAGTGGCAAAACCTGTATGAGTCGGGCTGTGAGTTGCATGGGGAATTCTATTGGGTTTAGAGGTATACTATTGGGGGTAAATGTGAATAGCGATCAGGGATTGATACCGTACGATTTTATTATGCAAAAGTATTGGATTGCTTTTTGTTTTCCAAAAAAACATTCGAACCAATTGCACGAATGATTGTTTAACCTGTGTGATTTGTTAACATTTAATTCATTTTTATTAAACAAGCATCCGACATATATTCTATGAAAACATTTGATAATATCCTCACTTATGCCTTTGCACTGATTTACCTGCTTTTTTCATCCAACTTCTTTCTAGGTTTCTTGTCCATGCCTCCCCTCGAAGGAGATGCCCTTACCTATATGACGCTGCTCGGTTCAACGGGCTATATGGCTGCAGTAAAAGTGCTTGAGCTCATTGTGGCTATCATGCTGTTCATCAATTTCAAACGGCCCCTTGCCTGGCTCCTGGTACTACCCATAAGCACAAACATTCTCATGTATGATGTATTTATCGTGGGTGCTCCCGCTCTGGGAATACCTGTTATGGCTGTCAACCTGTATATGATATATCGTAACCGCGGACACTATGTCGATATTGTTGCTTAAAGGGTAGCATGATCTTAGCTGTTCAATCATGGCCTGCCTTAATCCGGCAACCGAGCCCTGAGCATTGAGCATTTAGCGATGAGAAAAACCCGGAAAACTAGTAACCCGCAACGCAGCGACGTCCCATCGTCCAATCATATGGTCGCCTCCCTCGTATATTCGTACAGTCGCTCACTCGCACAGTTACTCCCTCGTCACTTCAAATACCGCTCCAGCCACCCGTAAAGCTCATCATACCAAAAGATAGAGTTCTGCGGTGTGAGTATCCAGTGGTTCTCATCAGGATAGTACACCAGGCGTGCATCCAGCCCCATCAGCCGGTAGGTATTGTAGATCAAAAAGCCATGGGCAACAGGTACCCGGTAGTCGAGTTCACCATGTATGACCAGCATGGGGCTTTTAAAGTTGTGTGCAAACTGTGCAGGATTCTGTGCGTTCATGATATCATAATCTTCCCAGGGTGATCCGCTGTACTGGTACTTCCTGTTTGCCGAAAAGTCGGATGCAAACTGCAGATGCAGGTTATACACCCCGGCATGGTTCACCAGGCAGGCATAGCGGTCTGTATGCCCGGCAATCCAGCTCACCATATAGCCGCCATAGCTGCCCCCGGTAGCCGCCATCCTGTCTTCATCGACCAGGCCACGCTCAATCAAATAATCTGTCGCCTTCATGATGTCTTCGAAGGGCTTGTTGGCATGCTCCCCGTGAATGCTTTTGGCAAAATCCTGTCCGAAGCTTGTCGAACCATGGAAGTTGGGCATGGCTGCAATATATCCCGGCGCAGCAAACAACTGGCTGTTCCACCTATAATGAAACTGATCGCCGAATATGCCGTGCGGTCCGCCATGGATCATTAACACCAGCGGATACTTCTTCGACCGATCGTATCCGGGCGGGTAATTGATGAACATCTGAATGTCAGCGCCATCAGCACCTTTGTATGTCACGTTTTCTATCGTGCCCCACTCTATCCCTTCTACGATATCATCATTGAATCCGGTCAGCTTCTTCAAATCGCCTCCGCGCAACGCCAGGCTGTATATTTCAGCCGGAGCACTCAGGTTGTGGTGCGTAAACACCAGATGGCCTGTTCCTGCCAAAGAAACCCCACTGTTGGTGCCACCCCTGAACACCTCTGTATGACGACCGCCACCGACAGGAATGCTAAAAACAGACTGCATGGCACGATCCTCAGCAAGAAAATAAATAGTATTTCCGTCGGATGACCAAAACCAGTTCTGACACGACAGGTCAATATCGCCGGTTATCTCCCGGTGACTGCCCGATTGCCTGTCGTATAGCGTCATCACCATCCTGTCGGCATAAAAATGGGGGTCAGACTGCCGCCCGTACAATATATATCGTCCATCCGGACTGTATACCGGATCGCTGTCGCTGGCGGGATTATCACTGGTGATGTTGGTCATCTCGCCACTTCCGTCGGTGGCCAGCAGGAAGATGTCGTGGTTGGTGTTTTCATAGGGCGGCCCAGTGGCATTCATGCTGACGGCAATCTGAGCGCCATCCGGTGAAATGTCATAAGACACCCCGCCCATCAGACCAAAGAAATTGGCCGTGTTGGGCATCAGATCAACCACCGCATGCTTGCCTGCATCACCATCCATATCTACTGCAAATAAGCGCGGATAGTAACCATCGGTAAGCCACCGGTCCCAATAACGATACATCACGTTCTCCGTAACCTTTGCCGTTACCTTGCTTTCACGCTTCTCTTTCTGCATGTCACGAAGCTTGTCCCAGTCGCCACCATAATCCGGCAAGATGTTGGCAGCAAAGGCCAGCCGCTTGCCATCGGGAAACCATTTCAGCCCAAATACCCCGACCGGCAGATCAGTGACCTTTCTCGCCTCCCCGCCTGACAGGTCCAGCACATACACCTGGGAAGGCCCGTCATGCCGGCGCGAAGTAAAGGCTATCTTACGGCCGTCAGGACTCCAGACCGGAGAGCCTTCCTTGCCGCTGAAGGTAAGCTGACGTATAGCTCCTCTATGGTGCTCAACAAGATATATGTCGGTCGATGAACTGTTGTCTTCAATGTCGTATTCCGTGACAGTGAATACCGACATGCTTCCATCTGGCGAAACCACAGGACTACCCACCCGTTTCATCTGCCACAAGGTATGTGCATCAAATGGCTGCTGTGCATACGACAACATCACCATCCCACAAAAAATAAGGATTCCTAATAACTGTTTCATACTGTACGTTTTATTGTATTAAGGTTAAATTTCCGAATTTACGGCAATACGAGGGGGCGACTGTACGACGATATCATTATACGATTATATGACCTTTTGACTTTCTGACTTTCCAACTTTTCGACTTTCCAACTTTCCAACTTTCCAACTTTCCAACTTTCCGACTTTCCAACTTTCCGACTTTCCAACTGAATTTACAAAGAAACGAAGTCCGCCGATATTCACCAAACAAAAACAAAAATACCACTAACTTTGTTAAGTGATCATATAAAAACTTTAAACAAACATGGATACATCTATATA
>SKYG01000253.1 GCA_007128045.1 Bacteroidales bacterium
GACAGCAAGTCTTTCTCCAAAAAGGGCATTACGGCGTTTTTTATATATAACCTCTCTCTGGGCATTCATTACATCATCATACTCCAAGAGACGTTTTCTGATCCCGAAGTTGTTCTCTTCAACTTTCTTTTGAGCCCTTTCAATGGATTTGGTGATCATGGAATGCTGGATCACCTCCCCTTCCTGTAGGCCCAGCCGGTCCATAATTTTTGATATCCGGTCAGATCCGAACACACGCATCAAATCATCCTCAAGTGATACAAAAAATTGGGATGATCCCGGGTCTCCCTGTCTTCCCGCACGACCTCTCAACTGTCTGTCTACGCGACGGGAGTCGTGACGTTCTGTACCCAAAATCGCCAAACCTCCTGCTTCTTTTACCCCTGGTCCGAGCTTTATATCTGTTCCCCTGCCTGCCATGTTGGTAGCAATAGTGACTGTTCCGGCCTTTCCTGCCTCAAGTACAATCTGGGCCTCCCTTTGATGCTGTTTTGCATTCAGGATGTTATGTTTAATCTTTTGCAAAGCCAGCATCTTGCTCAGCAGTTCAGAAATCTCAACGGACGTGGTACCAACAAGGATTGGCCTTCCGGCGTTCACAAGACTATTTATCTCACTGATCACCGCATTATATTTCTCTCTTTTCGTTTTATAAACGAGGTCTTCCCTGTCTTCTCGGATAACCGGGCGGTTGGTGGGTATCACCACTACATCCAGCTTGTAGATGTCCCATAGTTCGCCTGCTTCGGTTTCTGCTGTACCAGTCATACCAGCAAGCTTCCTGTACATTCTGAAATAGTTCTGAAGCGTTATGGTCGCGTATGTCTGGGTTGCAGCTTCGATCTTTACATTTTCTTTGGCTTCAATAGCCTGGTGTAAGCCATCTGAGTATCGCCTGCCTTCCATGATACGACCTGTTTGTTCATCCACAATCTTTACTTTGTTGTCGATGATTACGTATTCAGTGTCTTTCTCAAAGAGGGTATAGGCTTTTAATAACTGATTGATGGTGTGAACGCGCTCACTTTTTATGGCAAAATCGTTAAGCAACTCATTCTTCTTTTCCAATTTTCTGTCTGCCGACAGGTTCATTTTCTCCAGCTCTGCAATTTCTGAGCCCATGTCTGGCAAAATAAAGAAGGTTGGGTCATCAGTCTGACTGGTAATCAGGTCAAGACCTTTTTCTGAAAGTTCGATAGAGTTATTCTTTTCTTCAATTACAAAAAATAACTCGTCATCAATAATATGCATATGCTTATTTTGCTCCTGCATATAAAAGTTTTCTGTTTTTTGTAAAGTGGTTTTTGCACCAGGTTCAGAGAGCAATTTAATCAGGGCCTTGTTTTTAGGCAGGCCTCTGTGGCATCTTAACAACAGCTCCCCTCCTTTTTTCTCATCAGGTTCTCCTTCCTTAGGATAAAGCAATCTTCTGGATTCAGCGAGCATGTTGGTCACCAAGGTTTTCTGTGCATTAACCAGCCTTTCTACCTTGGGTTTCATCTCATGAAACTCATGTTTCTCGCCTTGTGGTGTCGGGCCTGAAATAATCAATGGGGTACGGGCATCATCGATGAGTACAGAGTCGACCTCATCAACAATCGCATAGTTATGCTCTCTTTGCACCAACTCTTCAGGGTTCCGGGTCATATTATCCCTGAGGTAATCAAAGCCAAACTCATTATTTGTTCCATAAGTGATATCTGCCAGGTATGCTCTGCGTCGTTCTTCAGAGTTGGGCTGATGCTTGTCGATGCAATCTACCTTCAACCCATGAAATTCGAAAAGCATTCCCATCCATTCAGAGTCACGTTTTGCCAGGTAATCGTTTACAGTAACCACGTGAACGCCCTTGCCTGGTAATGCATTCAAATAGACAGGCAAAGTAGCAACCAGTGTCTTGCCTTCACCGGTACCCATTTCAGCAATTTTTCCCTTATGCAAATGGATACCACCAATCAGCTGAACATCATAATGCACCATGTCCCACGTGATCATATTGCCACCAGCAACCCACTGACGCTGATATATTGCTTTGTCGCCCATGATTTCTACACTGGGCCTGTATGCAGCAAGATTTCTGTCAAAGTCATTGGCCGTAACCACAACCTCCTGATGCTCTTTGAAACGACGGGCAGTTTCTTTAATAACTGAAAAAGCCTCAGGGATTATTTGTTCCAGTATGGTTTCCGTTTTCTCATTTTGCAGTTTTTTTAACTCATCTAATCGGGAATATAAACGTTCTTTTTCATCAATTGTCAAATCCAATTTCTCTCCGAGTTCCTTACGAATGCCCTCTGATTCAAGCTGTTCTTCGCGTATTTCCCTTTGAATTAGTTCCCGGAAATAAGCTGTTTTGGCGCGCAACTGATCATTATCAAGAGATTGAATGATTTTGTAAGCTTCCTGAATTTGGTTTAGCAGCGGTTTTATTTCTTTAAAATCCCTGTCTTCTTTGCTGCCAAAAACCTTTTTTATAATACTGAGCATATATCACGTGTTGTTTAGGTCAAAAATTATAACGATAATATCGATAAAACTTAGCAAAGTTAATCCAATTAAACAAATTATAAAAAAAGACCTGTAGCAATTTTATACAAAAAGAGCCGGCAAAACCGGCTCTTAAGATTATTTCAATTAATTTATGATCTAGTATTCATCTTCATGAAAAAAGAAATCATCTTTTGTTGGATAATCGGGCCATATGTCTTCAATACTCTCGTATACATCGCCTTCATCTTCAATCTCCTGAAGATTCTCAATGACTTCCATCGGGGCACCAGATCTTAAGGCATAGTCGATTAACTCCTCTTTGGTTGCAGGCCAGGGAGCATCTTCCAATTTAGAAGCAAGTTCAAGTGTCCAATACATAACACAGTAGTTTTATTTTTTTGCAAAAGTATATTTTTTTACAATACAGTTGAGTTTTTTTTCCATGTTTCGTAAAACAAAAAAACAAACCTTGATTTTTATCGTAATTTTGCTGAATATATTTTCAAAATGGCACAAAAGATCAATATTAAAAACAAAAAAGCAGGTTTTGAATATTTTCTGCTGGAAAAGTTTGTAGCAGGTTTGGTGTTGACCGGTACCGAGATAAAATCCATTCGCTCAGGGAAAGCCAGTATCAATGAAGCGTATTGCGTCTTTATAGGCAATGAGTTATATGTCAGAAATATGCATATATCGGAATATGATTTTGGAACATACAACAATCATGACCCCCGGCAAGACAGAAAGTTGTTGTTAACCCGCCGCGAACTCAAGAAATTAAAAGCAAGGCTTGAGGAGAAAGGACTTACCCTGGTGGCTCTGGCATTATTTATCAATGATAAGGGTCTTGCCAAGCTTGAAATAGCTCTTGGAAAAGGTAAAAAGTTATATGATAAGCGGGAAACAACCAAACAGAAGGATATTCAGCGTGAACTGGATCGCGGCACTTATTGATGGTTGGATCTGAATCTAACATGTAATGCCCCATATCCGGTATGTGAAGAATTGTTTTGATTATCTTCTGTTTCATCCGGTACTTTCTCCGGTTCGTAATCCGGTGTTTCTACGGGGTCTTCATCCGGTGTTTCTACCGGGTCTTCATCTGAGGTTTCTTCTTGATATTCAGTCAGTACGCCTTCTTCATAATCCCACGAATAGAGTTTTCTTTTGGGTCCATGTTTTTTGAAAAAGAATGCCAAAAAGACCCCGCACGTCATACCCATCAGGTGTGACTCCCATGAAACCCTTTCTTTAATAGGGAAAACACCCCATACCATTCCACCGTATATAAAGACTACGAGGAGCGAAATAGCCATCAGGCGTGGATGCTTTCTGATAACACCACTTGTAAATAAAAACGCGGCGAGGCTGTAAATGATGCCGCTGGCGCCTATGTGATAGGAAGGCCTGGCCACTACCCACACCCAAAAACCCGTAATAAATAATGAAAATGCAAGAAAGCGAAAAGCAACTGGTCTGTAAAAATAAAATAAAGCAGAACCCAATACCAGTAGTGGCATGCTGTTAGAGATCAGATGTGAAAAATCACCATGGATAAAAGGTGAGAACAGGATCCCTTTTAAACCTCCTGCAGTAAGGGGAAAAATGCCATACACATAAAAATCTGATTTAACTATAACCTCTATGATCTTTACCAACCATATGATCACAAGAAATATCGTTGGATAAAGCAGGCTGTTGATAAATCGGTGTTTTTCGTCTTGCATACTTATGATAACTCAAATATTCCTATTAAGTTTGCGTTGTATTTCAAAAGTAGGTATAGTTTTTGTGAAATGAAAGTTTAGTATACCATTATTGGTGAACAATCATGACTGGCTGGGGTTTTATATATGTGAACAACGACCAGACAAGTGGGGGGTGTAAGTTACGAGCTTCGGGTTGCGGGTTACGAGTTGCGGGTTACGAGTTCCGGGTTACGAGTTCCGGGTTGCGGGTATAAACCTTAAACTTTAAACCTTAAACCAACTTTCAGACTTTCAGACAAAAAAGTAAACAAATGAAAATTTTAAATCAATACAATTTAATGCTGGTAGCAGGGTTATTCTTTTTCGCTACCTCTGTGTTTTCTGTTTCTGCTCAGGTAAGCAGAGACCAAATAGAAAAAATCCAACGTGCCCTGCAAATCATTGATTTTGCCTATATAGATGAAACAGACCAGGAGCAGTTGGTGGAACATGCTATACGTGGGATGTTGAAGGAGTTAGATCCACATAGTGTGTATTTATCGGCAGATGAACTTAGAAGAGCCAACGAACCACTTCAGGGTAGTTTTGATGGCATAGGAATACAGTTTCAGATCATCAGCGATACCATTGTAGTGATCAGCCCTATTCCGGGAGGGCCTTCAGAGAAGGTCGGAATATTGGCTGGTGATAAAATTGTTGTCATCGATGGTGAATCGTCTACCGGGAGTCAGGTAAACAATCAGATGGTACAGGAAAAGCTAAGGGGAAGGCGTGGGTCACAGGTAGATGTGGGCATCTTCAGAAGGGGTGCATCAGACATCCTGGATTTTACCATTACGCGTGATCGTATTCCGATACATTCGGTAGACGCTGCATTCATGGCTACACCCGAAATTGGATACATAAAGATAAACCGTTTTTCAAGAACTACCATGCGGGAGTTCCGCGAGGCTGTCGACCAGTTGAAAAACAAAGGTATGCAAGACCTCATTCTAGATCTTAATAATAATTCAGGGGGGTTTCTTGATGTTGCCATTGACCTGACTGATCAATTCCTCGACAGAGATCAGCTGATCGTCTATACAGAGGGTCATGCTTCACCCAGACAGGAGTTTAACAGCACTTCAAGGGGAAGTTTCAAACAAGGTAAATTGGTGGTGCTCATTAACGAAGGAAGCGCTTCTGCCAGTGAAATTCTTTCAGGTGCTATTCAGGACTGGGATCGTGGCTTATTGGTTGGCAGAAGAACATTTGGCAAAGGATTGGTGCAAAGGCCGTTTGAACTACCTGATGGCTCAGCAATCAGACTCACCACAGCTCGCTATCATACACCCACAGGCAGAAGCATTCAAAAGCCATATGACGAAGGCACAGACAAATATTTCAATGATCTGTCAGATCGTCTTAAAAATGGTGAACTTGTCAGCATGGCGAATATCAGCTTTCCTGATTCTCTCAAATATTTTACCAAAAATAACCAGCGGGTGGTATATGGTGGAGGTGGTATTATGCCCGATTTTTTCGTTCCGGTTGATACAACCCGCATTTCTACATTTTATTCAAGGGTGCTGCGCAGAGGTATACTAAATACATTTTGTATTGCATACACCAATGAAAACCGGTTGGTGTTTAACGAAAGGTATTTCGATGCAGGTCAATTTGTTAAACACTTTGATGTGGATGACAACTTATTGCAGAGGTTCTTTGAATATGCTGATGAACAAGGTGTAAATAGTCCGCAGATTGGAGCTGATGAATCTGAAATTTATCTGAGAAATCAGATTAAAGGACTCATAGCCAGAAATCTTTTTGATTTTGGAGCCTATATTCAGGTTAGTGTTCAAATGGATGATTCTTACAATAAGGCCCTTGAGATTCTCAGGGATAACACCTTCTCTCACTTAAGCATTAAATACAATTGATTGATAGCAGTATACTGCTTAAAATCGATATTTTCTTACTCCCTGTCAGGGTCAGCTCTTCACTCTATTGACAAGCATTTAGGTACTGGTCTGGATTCATTAGGTTACCTTTGGAGACAAATGCTCCATCAACTGATCGAGGTCAGCCATTTTTACATCCGAAAAAGATCCCATACATAGGTTTGGGGCTTAGCTTCTAAACTTTGTCGTTCGACCTTCGACTTTTTACTTTTGACAAAATTATTAACAAATGAAATCATATATTTTATTCGACGGCAGACTTTTTGAGAGACAAGATGCCTGTTTGTCATCAGCCAACCGGTCGTTTCGTTACGGAGACGGGTTGTTCGAAACCATAAAAGTGTGCCGGGGCAAAGTTATGTGGCCGGAAGAACACTATTATAGACTGATTCGAAGTGCAGTTGCATTAAAATATATAATGCCGGAAGCTCTCTCGTTAAAAGAGTTTTCTGGATTAATCATGAACCTTTATAAAGCAAACCACCCACAGGGAGAACCAGCCAGGATCCGGTTTTCTTTATTCAGGAAAGATGGCGGACTGTACACACCGGCAAACAATCAGGTCTCATTTCTGATCGAATCTGAGAAGCTGAATAATGAAGGGTATGGCTTTCAGGAAAGGGGGTTGGATATTGATATATACCCCGATCAGCATAAAGCTGTAAACAAGCTTTCAGCACTGAAAACCGCCAGTGCATTACTATTTGTAATGGCTGCCATTTATAAGCAGGAGAAGGGTTATGACGATTGCATCCTATTGAATCAATGCGGAAACATTGCGGAAGCCACCAGTTCCAATGTGTTTGTAGTTCTTGGGGATAAATTAATCACACCCGGACTTGACCAGGGATGTGTTGATGGTGTGATGCGTGGTGTATTGCTAAAGCTTTCATCGAAGTTGTCGTTCAAAACGAAGGAAGCTCCGGTGCATCCTTCAGAATTATTCCATGCGAATGAAGTGTTTCTTACAAATACTATTTCCGGAATAACCTGGGTGAAAAGATTCCGGGAGCGAACCTATTCCAACCACATTGCCCGCGAATTGCATCAACTTTTAAATGCTGCTGCCGGATGCTAACCACCCTTATATACAACTTAAGCAACTCTCTACATTACAAATAATGGCTTGCAGAAATACATGTTTTTACGGAACAGAAAAAGCTGTGCTTTTGGAGGGCTGTTATAAAAACAGCAACAGACTCAATGCCATTACTGCCATTCCTCCCATGAGGCCGTAAAGTGACAGATGAGGTTCTCCGTATTCTCTGGCAGCAGGAAGCAGGTTGTCGACGGAAATAAAGACCATAATTCCTGCCACCGAGGCAAAAAGAAATCCAAAGACAATGGCATTCATGAAGGGAAGCAGAATTAAAAACCCTACCAGGGCTCCTAATGGTTCAGCCAGTCCGGAAAGGAACGAATATTTAAATGCTTTTCTTTTACTTCCTGTTGCATGGTAAATAGGCACTGACACGGCAATTCCTTCGGGAATATTATGGATGGCAATAGCAATAGCGATGGGCAGACCCAGTTTTAAATCCTGCAGAGCTGTTAAAAAGGTCGCCAATCCTTCGGGGAAGTTATGAATGGCAATGGCCATAGCCGACATCATACCCATCCGGTATAATTTATTTTTTCGTGCCTGATCGCCTTCCTTTTGTTGCTGTTCTGCGTTTCTGATTGCCATAGAACGTTCATCATGCGAAGAAGTTAGACTGGATTCAGGTTGGATATCTTCTACTTTTTTCAGTTCGTGCGGGTTGTCCAGAGCAGGTACCAGCTTATCGATGATCGCAATCAGGATCATCCCGGTAAAAAATGCAACAATAGCAATCAGATATCCTTTCTGCTCTCCGATTTCATCAGAAAGAATTTCCCTTGCCTTAAAGAATATCTCTACAAACGATATATAGATCATTACGCCGGCAGAGAATCCCAAAGAGACGGAGAGAAATTTTGCGTTGGTTTTTTTTGCAAAAAATGCGATGGCACTGCCAATACCCGTTGATAGTCCTGCAAACAATGTAAGGGCAAATGCTATAGCAACATCCATATAGCTTGGTGATATTTCGGTAAAACTAAACAACAGAAACTCCTTTCTTTATACTGGTATTATTGGATGGTATACTCTTATAAATTGTAATAAGCTCATCAAGAATTGACTGAGTGTCGTATTCGCAATGTTTGTGTAATTCTGTCAGACTGCCGTGTTCAATAAACCTGTCAGGAATACCGAGGCGTTTCACCTTGCAGGAATAATCGTGTTCGTTCATGAACTCCAGTACCGCACTACCAAAACCACCTGCCAACGCATTGTCCTCCACAGTTAATATATACCCAAAGTGTCCCATAATCTCATGCAGCAAATCATGATCCAGTGGTTTTACAAACCTCATGTCATAACATGCGATTCGGCAGTCATACTGCTTCTCCATGTCTTGGGCAGCCACTAAGGCGTTATTCCCCACATGTCCAATGCTCAATACCGCAATCTCCTCCCCGTGTTTCAACAATTGCCCTTTACCAATCTGTATTTGTTTAAATGGGGTTTTCCAGTTTTTCATGACTCCCCTACCCTTTGGATACCTGATGGCGAAGGTTCCTGTGTTTTCGAGCTGGGCTGTATACATCATATTCCGCATTTCCTCTTCATTTCTGGGTGCTGCAATGGTTAATCCAGGAATACATCTCAGAAATGATAGATCAAATGCACCGTGATGCGTGGCCCCATCTTCCCCAACGAGTCCTGCCCTATCGATACAAAATACAACATGCAGGTTTTGCAGGGCCACATCATGAATGATTTGATCATAGGCTCTTTGAAGAAAGGAAGAGTAGATATTACAATACGGAATCAGGCCATTAGCAGCCAATCCGGCAGAAAAAGTAACCGCATGTTGTTCTGCAATGCCAACATCGAATACACGGTCAGGTATTTCCGCCATCATGATGTTCAGGCCGCAACCTGTTGGCATAGCGGGGGTTATGCCAACAATATGTGGATTTATCCTTGCCAGCTCAAGTAAGGTATGTCCAAATACGTGATGATAATTTTGTGGTTGATCCTGTTCATGCTTCGACAACATCATCTCCCCTGTTTGCTTATCAAACAATCCCGGAGCATGAAACCGTGTTTTATCTTTTTCAGCAAAGGCGCATCCCTTTCCTTTCACAGTTACTACATGCAACAATTTTGGCCCTTTAATGTCTTTCAAATCCCTTAAGATAGTTGCCAGATGCAATACATCATGGCCGTCAACAGGACCAAAATAACGAAAGTTTAATGACTCAAAATAGTTGCTTTGCTTAAGAAGAGTGGCTTTAACGGCATTTTCTAATTTTTGAACCATTCCCCTTGCATCCGGCCCAAGTCTGTTTAATACCCCCAGCACATTCCAGACCTCGTTTTTAAACTTGTTATAGGTTTTCGAGGTGGTTATATCAGCAAGGTATTCACTTAGTGCTCCAACATTTTTATCGATCGCGATGCCATTGTCGTTAAGTATTACCAGCAGGTCTGTTTTGGCAACACCAGCATGATTCATTGCTTCAAAGGCCATGCCCGCAGTCATGCTGCCATCACCAATAATCGCTACATGCTGTCTGTGTTCATTTTTTTTCTGTGAGGCAACCGCCATGCCTAAGGCGGCCGAGATGCTTGTCGAACTGTGCCCTGTACCGAATGCGTCATAGACACTCTCGCTCATCTTTGGAAAGCCACTGATCCCGCAATACCTCCTGTTGGTGTGGAATTTGTCGCGACGACCGGTAAGAATCTTATGGGCATAGGCTTGATGGCCTACATCCCAGATCAATTTGTCGTCTGGTGTGTTAAACACATAATGCAAGGCAACACTAAGTTCGATAACCCCCAGCCCAGCACCTAAATGACCGGGGTTAATACAAACAGAATCAATAATGAACTGCCTTAATTCAGCACATAATCCAACCAGGTCATCTGGTTTCAGATTTCTCAGGTCAGACGGTGAATCAATAGTTTGCAATATATTTAAGTGACTTTCTGACATATGGCAATTAGCCTAGAGATGCTTGTATATCCAATTCGACAAGTTCCAACAGCACTAGATGAAGGATAAAGGCATTTACATGGGCATCGAATTAATTTGGATCATTAAGAAACTTATCAAGGGTTTGTTCCTGGAAATACTCCTTAAACTGGTATGTTACGTCTTTGATCAAACCACCCATTAAACATTTATTGAATGGACAGATCTTTCTGTCGAGCGGACATTCGTGAATATCTATTCTGCCTTCAATTGCTTCATAAATGTCCAGAATGGTGATCTCGGTGGTATGTTTATTGAGTATAAACCCTCCGCTTGGTCCCCTTACAGATTTTAGAAAATTATACTTAACCAGTTGTTGTAATACCTTGGCCAGGTGATTTCTTGATGCTCCCATACGTTTTGCCAGCGTATTGACATTCACATGAACATCTGATTGAGCAATCAATACCATGGCATGCAATCCCAATGACGCAGCTTCCGAAAGTTGAACAAGTTTTGACATAGAACCAAGGATTTAAAATACCATTTTCTGAATCTTCACGCCATCTATTGCCCACAGTTCATTTTCAAGCCGAAGGCATTCATCCACATCACCTATTAACTCAAGAATGATCAAACCACATGATCCGCAGTTTGTTAACTCGAGTTCGTGTAGTCCAAGTCTTGTTTTTATGGAACATCCATACTTGGTAAGTATATCCTGTACCTTGGCAGCAGCCTTGTCTCGTTCTGATACAAAAACACCCAATATTCTGATTTCTGACATACAATGTGATATTATGGATAATAATTCAATTATTTTATTCGGACAGGTCCAGCCCTGTCCCTACACGGACAGGCCAAGTCCTGTCCCTACTGATGTTAACGAAATTATTTATATACATGATCAAAAGTCATTTTTTGCACTTCAATACCTCCGATGAGTGACAGTTCTTCTTCCAACTGATTTCTCATCGTCTGATCGCCTTGCAATATAAGAACGATTGTTCCAACCCGACTGCAGATTGTCTCTGAGAGTTCATGAAACCCTAGCCTGGAGCGGATTACCTTTGCATATTTTGATAAAACGCTTTGTGTGCGGCCTGCTTCTTTGATCCGGTCAAATACCAGAATACCGAGTATAATTGTTTCTTGCATAGTTTAATGGTTTTATCAGAAATACAAATCCCTTTTACCGTCTTTTACCAGTTGAATCTTTTCTTTAAGCGCATCAACGTTTTGTGTGTTTTTTAACGCATGTGTTTTTTCTTCAATAAGTTTATATCCTGCAGCTTTTGTCTCTGCCGGGGCATAATCTTCGAGGTATTCAGCCAATGTAAGCAGGGCGTTAGGAGAACAGAATCGTTTAATGAAACCAGGAACTGAAAACTCCATAAAGTGTTCTCCTGTCCGGCCAAGCCGGTAACATGCGGTACAAAATGAAGGAATATATCCTGATTTAATAAGTTCATCCATGATCTCGTTAAGCGACCGGTTATCATTGATTTGGAACTGTTCCATGCTAAGGTCCTGTACCTCATTTTTACCCTTTGAATATCCGCCAAGTTCGAGGTTTGTTCCTCCATCAATTTGCGATACGCCAAACCGTAATATCTGATCACGAATTTCAGCAGGTTCTCGTGCTGTCAGAATCATCCCTGTATAAGGAACGGCCAGTCTTAAAATGGAAACCAACCTGACAAACTCATCATCTTTAACCAGGTTTTCTTTGCTGATGTTTAGCGACAATGCATTTTGAATACGCGGAAAGGAAATAGTATGTGGCCCAACATTGTATACTGCTTCGAAATGGTTCACATGTCTGACAAGCCCCAAGACCTCGAAGCGCCAGTCGTACAGTCCGAAAAGGGCTCCTATGCCTACATCATCAATACCTGCTTCCTGTGCCCTGTCAAGGGCCGTCAAACGCCACTCATAATTGCGTTTAACGCCTCCCAGGTGCACTTTTGCATAGGTGGGTTCATGGTATGTCTCCTGGAATATCTGAAAGGTGCCGATTCCTGCATCTTTAATGGTACGGAACCCGGGGATGTCGAAAGGTGCTGCATTGATGTTAAGTCGCCTTATCTCCCCATTGGAATACTTTACGCCATAGACGATCCGAACTGTTTCTGCAATAAATTCAGCAGAATATTTGGGATGTTCTCCATATACCAGGATAAGACGTTTGTGTCCCTGATCAATGAGTGCTCTTGTTTCATTTACCAACTCATCTGATGTCAGGGTGATACGTTTCACATCTTTGTTGGTTGACCTGAACCCGCAGTACTGGCAATTATTTGTACAAAGATCGCCAACATACAAGGGAGCAAACAGCACGATTCTTTCTCCGTACACGTTCTCTTTCAGTGAGCGGGCTCCTTCTTTAATTTCTTCAATCAGGTCAGGATCATCTGCATTGATTAGAACAGCAGTTTCTTCAAGTGATAAACGTTTTTTGTTTAATGAGGCCTGAATTACATCCCGAACTTTTTGTTTGTCGGGCTTTTTCTGGTTTATATAATCCCAAATCTCATCAGGATCAATAAATGGCTGCATCCGCTTGTCTTTGATCCTGTATGTTTCTGGATGGTAAATCATGTATGGAATATGTGGTTGAATTATTGAACGGAAGTGTTTATGTAACCCACAAAATTAATGATTCTTTTTGATAGAAAATATATCTTAAGGAAAATAACGGTAATCAGATAATTTAATTCCCGAAATACCTAAATATCAAGTTTTAGTCCATCGTAGGCAATAAATACATTATCCGGAAGGCTTTCTTCAATACGCTCATGCAAGCCCATAAAATGACTAAGGTGGGTTATGTAGGCTCTTTTAGGGTTAATGTCCTGTATGAGTTCTATTGCTTCTTCTAAGGAGAAATGCGATATATGCCTGGATTTTCTCAACGCATTGATCACCAATGTATCTGTTCCGTATAGTTTTTTTTTCTCCTGATCAGAGATATGACTGGCGTCGGTAATATAAGATAGCGGCCCGACCCTGAAGCCAAAAACAGTCATTTTATGGTGCATCACTTCAACAGGGGTAATTGATACACCATCAACATTAAACAACTCATTTTTGATGATGTTAAACCTTAACTGAGGGGCTCCGAAGAAACGTTTCTCATGCAAAATATACGGAAATTCCTTGTTAATGGCGTCAACAACATCCTTAGATGCATATATATCAACGGTTTTATTCAGCACGTAGTTAAACGCTCGTACGTCATCCAGGCCTGCTATGTGGTCTCTATGCCCATGGGTAAAAATTATAGCTGAAATATTATCCACTTTTTCTCTGATCATCTGATACCTGAAATCAGGACCACAGTCAATGATCAGCCTGACATCATTTATTTCTATCATGGCAGAGGTGCGTAGCCGCTGATCTCGTCTGTCATCACTTCGGCACACCTCGCAATCGCAGGCCACAACTGGTACGCCGGTCGAAGTTCCCGTACCAAGAAAAGTAAGTCTGGATGTATTCTGATATGACATAAAAACTTATTGATCAATAAATTAAATCTTCAACCATTTCTTTTGCTTCTTTCAAATCCACTTCCGGATTGCCAGGGTCTTCCAGGACATCTGTATCTGATACTTTTTTATAGAAGTACAGGGTACCGGTCAATTGATCTGTATGCAGGTTGTCGTAAAGCAAATGATTGATTATCTGAACCTTGTCATCTTCCTTTTTCGAGATCATAGTCATTGACTTGCACCATTGATCATTTATCTTCAAATTGGTGGCATAAATTCCTGTGGGAGGTATAAGCTTTTCTTCTTCACTGATAAACATGGTAAAAACACTGATGTTGTATTGGGTATTCAGTACATGCATATCTGACATACGCCCATGAATAATATATTGGTGGTCGAGGTACGCGTTTGCCCGTTGTATATTGCCTTCGAACAAAGCTTTTCTGATCTTGGTAGAACTGACCGTTTCATTTTCGATATCCAGCAAGGGAATCTCTTCTACTTTGAAACCATACTGCTGGCTCAGTGTATCTAAATAGGAATAGTCACCCATTCTGTTATGTCCAAAATGATGGTTATGTCCAACGACAATTACTTCAGCATGTAATTCTCCAACCAGGATGTTGGTAATAAAGTCATGTGAGC
>SKYG01000299.1 GCA_007128045.1 Bacteroidales bacterium
ATCGTTTGTGAGGAGGCGACGTCAGCATCCCTGAGAGCCGGCTTTTATACCCTGACTGATAACGGTCAGACAGCCTCCACTATGGCCGTCGACAGCCTTACTGTTTACGGTGCAGGCCGACCAGATGATAAAATCTACGACAACCGAAAACAAGTGTTGAGAATAGAATTGCCTGTCAACCCCGTCACTGACTCAACATCATACGTGTTCGTTTTTCCCGGATATACCGACACCTTATGGGTGATATATGACAGAAACCCCTACCTGATATCGGTGGAGTGCGGCTTTACCATGTTCTATGACATTCACATGGTAAGGCATACAAACAACTACATTACAATAGCAGACATCAACATTAACCAGGTAAGCAATACCCTCGATGAACATATCCAGATATTTATTCCTGCTCCCGCTGATGATCTGTAGCCTTTCTTCAGCAGGCGAAAATGACACCCTGTTTCATCCCTCATTACGAATCGGAGCAGATGTTTCAGGCTTTGCGCGACAGCTGATAGAGCCCGAAACCATCTTTTATGAGATTCATGCAGACATGGGATGGTCACCAAATTGGTTTCTTGCCACTGAAATAGGACTTCTCGACGTTAGTATCAGCAAACCCACACATAATTATTTTGCCGGAGGATATTATATGCGGGCAGGCGTTGATTATAACCTGCTGCAAAGACCCGATATCGACCAACTAGGCATCGCCTACGGTTCTCTGAGATATGGGTTTGGGAACACCCATCATGAAGCGCCCGAAATAATCATCAACAACGTTTATTGGGGAAATGTAAACAGCAGTGTTCCCATAGAAAATATATGGTCACACTGGCTGGAGCTGGGAGGTGGGCTAAAAACCAAACTGTTTGGTAAAGTTTATGTAGGATGGTCCCTTCGAGCACGCTTTTTACTGTATAAATCCGCATCCATAGCAATGGAACCCTATTATATTGCCGGCTTTGGCAAATATAACGACAAACCATCGGTTATGGTACACTATGCCATTTATTACAAACTGTTTTAAGACCGTGCATGAAAACCACCTGCAACAATTTCATAACGATGGACCTATCAAAAGCCAAAGCAAAAGTTGAAGAGCTCACGCGCCTGATCAATGACTACAACTACCAATACTACGTTCTGGCACAGCCTCAAATCAGCGATTACGATTTTGACATGCTCCTGGAAGAGCTTATCTCCCTGGAAAAACAATTTCCTGAGTTGCTCGACAAGAACTCTCCCAGTCAGCGCGTAGGAGGTCAGGTTACCAAAAAATTTTCCGTTGTCACACACAAATACCCCATGCTCTCACTTGGCAATACCTATAGCCGGGAAGAGCTTGATGAATTTGACCAAAGAATCAGAAAAAGCCTTCACACCGACTTCGACTATGTATGTGAGTTAAAATTCGATGGTGTCGCGATTGGCATCAGCTATATTAATGGTGAGATGGTAAGGGCGGTCACCCGCGGCGACGGCGTTCAGGGTGATGATGTTACAACAAATATCAAAACCATCCGGAGTATACCGTTAAAGATCAACCATCCGGACATACCATCCGAATTCGAGGTCAGAGGAGAGGTGTATATGCCTCATAGCAGCTTTCTGCAACTTAATAAAGAGAAACAGGAACGTGGAGAGATCCTCTTTGCAAACCCCAGAAATGCCGCAGCAGGCAGCCTGAAACTTCAAGACTCATCCATTACAGCCAAACGCAACCTCGACTGCTTTATTTATGGAATACTCGGAGATGACCTACCGCACAACAACCATTTTGACAACCTCCAGACACTAAAAAAATGGGGGTTTAAAGTTTCGTCATTTACCAGGAAATACAGCTCATTGGCCGACGTGTTTGGCTTTATTGAAGTATGTCAGAGGCAACGACATGAACTACCTTATGACATTGACGGCGTAGTCATTAAGGTAAATAGCTACAGCGATCAGGAACAACTGGGATATACCAGCAAATTTCCCCGGTGGGCGATCTCCTATAAATTTAAAGCCGAGAGGGTCAGTACCACCCTGGAAAATGTAACGTACCAGGTTGGACGTACTGGTGCCATAACACCGGTTGCCAACTTAAAACCTGTACAGGTAGCCGGCAGCACTGTTAAGCGCGCATCCCTATACAATGCCGGAAAAATGGATGAGCTGGATCTGCATGCCGGCGACGTGGTGTTTGTTGAAAAGGGTGGAGATATAATCCCCAAAGTGGTCGGGGTCGATTTCTCACATCGCAAAACAGGGGCACAAAAGATTGAATTTATCAGCAGATGCCCGGAATGCGACACACCCCTGGTGAAGAATGAAGGTGAGGCCATCTTTTATTGCCCGAATAGCAATCACTGCCCGCCACAGATCCGGGGTAAGATTGAACACTTTATAGACCGCAGGGCCATGAAAATTGAAAGCCTCGGACAAGGCAGGACAGAGCTTCTCATCCAGACACAACGAATAAAAAACATTGCCGATCTTTACGACCTGAAATACAATGACATTATCGGACTGGAAAAAACAATCACCGATGTTGAAAACAATACCTCCAGGGTGATCAGCTTTCGTGAGAAAACGGCAAATAATATACTTAAAGCTATCGATGATTCACGAAAGATGCCTTTTGAAAAGGTGTTGTATGCGCTTGGCATCAGACACCTTGGAGAAACAATGGCCAAAAAGCTGGCCCGCCATTTTAAAACTATCGATGCCCTCATGGCAGCACAGTATGAAGTGCTGGTGGGTATTCATGAGGTAGGAGAAAAGTTGGCCCAAAGTATCATCGACTATTTCTCTGACAAGGAAAATCAGCAAATCATCAGTCGACTAAAAGCAGCAGGGCTTCAGTTCGAACTCGAACAACAGGCACATACTTTAACACAAGCTCTGTCAGGAAAAACCTTCGTTGTCTCAGGGGTGTTCTCCAAATATTCCCGGCAGGAGATCAAAGATCTGATCGAAAAACATGGAGGAAAAATATCAGGCTCTGTATCCTCAAAAACCAGCATGCTCGTAGCGGGCGATAAGATGGGACCAGAAAAGCGAAAAAAAGCCGATGAGCTTAATATCCCTATTATTGATGAAAAAGAACTCGAAGAGATGATACAATAAACAATACAGGCTGGTTACATAGTGTCCGGAATAATCCCATCAATGATAGTCAGCTTGCGGTCGGCCATGTTTGCCAACTCATTGTTATGGGTAACGATGACAAATGTCTGCCCCAGCTTGTCACGAAGGGAGAAGAACAGCCGATGCAACTCCTCCGAAGCTATTGAATCCAGGTTGCCACTGGGTTCATCAGCCAGAACCACGATAGGGTCATTGATCAAAGCCCTTGCAACGGCGACCCGTTGCTGTTCACCGCCTGATAGCTCAGTGGGCTTGTGCTCCAACCGCTCTCCAACACCTAGCATATCCAGCAATTCTGCAGCTGCAGCCGTTGCCTCTCCGCGTCCCCTTCCGGCAATAAAGGCCGGTATACATACATTCTCCAAAGCAGTGAACTCCGGCAGAAGATGATGAAACTGAAACACAAAGCCAATATTACGATTTCTGAATGACGACAACTGCTTGTCGTTAAAGGAAGACACATCCTGATTGTCGATCTTTACCGTGCCAGAGTCATAACGGTCTAATGTGCCAATGATGTGCAACAGGGTGGTCTTGCCAGCCCCGGAGGCCCCCACAACAGAAACGATCTCCCCTTTGCTGATATCAAGACTGACACCCTTTAGTACCTTTAAATCTCCGTACGACTTATAAATATCCCTGACAACAATCATGATGTTCCTTTCATTATTTTGTGACTGGTTGAGGCCGGACTACCAGGTTACCAGGTTACCAGGTTGCCGGATTACTTTAACCGCAGAGTCTCGCCGAGTGATGCGCAAAGTCTCGCGAAGACATTAAGACAAGACATGCCTTTTCACTTTTAACTTTCGACCTTCAGACTTTCAGACTTTCAGACTTTCAGACTTTCAGACTTTCAGACCTTCAGACCTTCAGACTTTCAGACTTTCAGACCTTCAGACCTTC
>SKYG01000321.1 GCA_007128045.1 Bacteroidales bacterium
CCAGTTTTTTTTTGATGACGTCCAATGCTTGCGGATTGTTTTCAAGGAGCTTATCGAGTGAAGCAATAATGTGCTTCTGGGCTTCAAACTCCCGCTCCCTCATTCGTCTGCCTTTACCAATCTTTTTTGCAAGCCTCCTTGTCAGCAACGATAGTAGCGACTCATATATTTCATACCATCCCTTTTTGGAAATATCAATCGCCAATGGCTTGATCCCCTCAGCAATGGCATCACGAAGCTTTAGATGAGCCTTCTGTGAATTCTCCACATAATCCTTCTGAAACTGATCTACCTTTATGGGTTCTCCGAATCGCACATGCAGCACACCCCCCATATTGTAGTAGCGACTGTAATATATACCAACAGGAACAATCTGCAGTCCAAGCCCGAAGTTATTCTTTTCTTCAGCAAGAAAGGCAACCCTTGGGACACCCTTCTTTAATGGCAACAAACTTCGCTTATCAGAATGAGCAGCCTCGGGAAAAATTCCAATCGATTGACCATGCTCCAGTACCTCGATTGCGAGATCAAACGACTGCTCATTATTCTGAAGGTTTTCCTTGCCGTCTCTGATACGGTACACCGGTAATATCTTCATCCAGGTAAATATCTTTCTTAACAATGGCTTCCTGAAAATATCTGCACGGGCCAAAAAAACCGTTTGCATCCTGTTTGCAAACAATACTGCCAGTGGATCCATCAAGGCATTCTGGTGGTTTGGCGCAAAAATTACCGGGCCCTTCGCGGGGATATGCTCTTTACCCACAACGACAATACTTTTATAAAACAGCCGATGCATAAAAAAAATATACGTCGCCAGCAAGTTCCAGAGCCAGGAGTAACTAAACAGGTGTTTTTTTGATGGTTGGTTCATGGGTTGTGGGTTGCGGGTTGCCGTCGCCAGACACTGGCAATACTAAGGCCTGCCAGAATATGCCATATTCCCCACCAGGCTGTTACCACAGCCATACCACCTAAGGCCAGGTGCTGGGGAAAGATTGCCGGATTAAATATTAGTACCAGGCCCAGGGCACTGTTTTGAATGCCTGTTTCTATGGCCACTGTTTTCCTGTTTTGGTTGTTGAGCCTGAAAACAGTGGCAAGGCTATATCCAGAGAAAATAGCCAGGCCGTTATGCAGAAAAACAATCAACAGTATCCAGGCAATAAACTGTAAAAAATGATCATAATTATTGGCGAACATGATCGCTAGCATGCCCATGAAGAAGATGATTGAAAATATTCGTATCGGCTTTTTCGCCAACTCTGTCAATCGGGGCAAAAAGTGGTTTGTCAGCATCCCCAGAATGATTGGAACGGCCAATAATATAAATACGATTTTAAACATGGCTATCGGATCAATGCGGAGCTGTTGCAGCAGCGCATTTTCCGACCATGGACCAAGCATCTCATATAAGCTGCCCCAGATCATAAAATTCAGTGGGGTCATAAAAATGGCAGAGATTGTTGCTATGGCAGTCAAGCTAACCGACAGGGCAGGATTTCCTTTGGCCAGCGTTGAAATAAAATTCGACACATTGCCACCAGGACATGACGACACCAGTATCATCCCCATAGCCACCCCTACAGTGATGTTTTTCCAAAAAACCAGTATAAGCAGAAATGTTACAAAGGGCAGGAGCAGAAATTGCGAAAGCACCCCTGCCAATACAGGCTTTGGTCGCTTTAAAAGTTCCTTGAAATGGCTTAACTTAATCTCAAGGGCCACACCGAACATAATGATCGATATGGTAATGTTTAAAATAAACAGCCCCCCTTCACTAAAGTTCAGGGTGGCCGTATCCATGGCTTGCAGGGCTTCGTACATAGCAGCAGTTTTATGTGCTGGCTAATATACGATAAAATAGTTTAAAAGTTGAAGAGTTTAAAAGTTTAAAAGTTGATGTGTTGCCATATCCTAAACTCCTCAACTTCTAAACTCCTCAACTCCTAAACTCCTCAACTCCTCATCTCCTCAACTTCATTATATGAGGTCAACGCTACGCTTGATAAACCTGGTCAGTTTCTCGCCCTTTAACATGTTTTTCGCCAACATGGCAAGATCAACCAATTGCTTGATCTGGGTCTCCTTTGCCTGGGCATCAGATTCATTGACCAACTTACCAATCAGGGCATGGTTGCTGTTAACCACCAGGGTATAACTATCTGGCATGTTGCCCATAAAATTCATCCCACCACCAAGGGCAGACATGTCCTTCATACGCCGCATAAACTCAGGTTGGGTGATTACCATCGGTTGCTCAGACTCGCTCAGGTTTTCAAATACGACAGAAAAGTTTAATGACTCCAGTTGTTTTTCTATCTCTGGTTTTAACTTATCTTTTTCTTCCTGGGATAATTTCGAAGGCATCTCATCTTCTTTGTTGATCAGCTTATCAGCTACCGACGAGTCGACCCTGACAAAACTACATCCCTCCAACTCTGTCTCAAGCATATTGATAAAATGCGAATCAATAGGTGTGTCTAGTAACAACACATCATAGCCCTTTTCTTTAGCAGACTCAATAAAGGCATGTTGTTCCTCCTTATTGGTGGTGTACAGATGCACAACCTTCTTATCCTTATCCGTTTGGTTGGTTGTGACATGGTCTTTGTATTCGGCAAATGTAAAATACTTGCCTTCTGTATTCTTCAACAAGCAGAAACTCTTCGCCCTCTCTTTGAATTTGTCATCAGAGATCATGCCGTATTCTATGAAGATCTTAATGTCATCCCACTTTGCTTCAAAGTCTTCCCTGTTTTGCTTAAACAACTCTTCAAGTTTATCGGCAACCTTCTTGGTGATATGACCACTTATTTTTTTTACGTTTGAGTCGCTCTGTAAAAAGCTTCTGGAAACATTCAACGGAATATCTGGTGAGTCGATAACACCATGCAGCAAGGTGAGAAAGTCTGGAACTATACCTTCAACTGAATCGGTAACAAACACCTGGTTGCAATACAGTTGAATTTTGTCTCTCTGAACTTCGAAGTTTTGTTTTACCCTCGGAAAATAAAGAATCCCGGTAAGGGCAAAGGGATAATCCACATTCAGATGTATGTTAAACAAAGGCTCTTCAAATGTCATGGGATACAGCTCCCGGTAAAAACCATTGTAATCTTCCGGGTTAAGGTCTGATGGCTTTTGTGTCCAGGCAGGCTTCGTGTTGTTAATCACCCTGGGCTTCTCAATGGTAACATCCTTCTCCTCCCCTTTCTCATCTTTTTCTTTGGTAGTTTCTTTCTCCGTTCCAAATACAATGGGAACTGGCAGAAACTTACAATACTTTTTCAGCAAACCAAGGATTCTTGATTCCTCAAGAAATTCTTCCGAATCCTCAGCTATATGCAACACTACCTCCGTTCCACGCGTTCCTTTCGGTTTTTCTTCCAATACATATTCCGGAGAACCGTCGCATGTCCAGTGTACCCCCTTTTGATTCTTTTTATATGACTTGGAAAAAATCTCAACCTGAGATGCAACCATAAATGAAGAATAAAATCCCAATCCAAAATGGCCTATGATAGCATTGGTTTCAGATTGATTCTTGTATTTCTCTACCCATTCCTCCGCACTGGAAAAAGCAATCTGATTGATAAACTTATCAACTTCTTCGGCAGTCATTCCAATGCCCTTGTCACTAATAGAAAGCGTCTTTGCCGTTTTGTCAAGACGGATCTCTACAGAAAGATCACCCAACTCTCCCTTAAATTCTCCCACAGATGAAAGGGTCTTCATCTTTTGAGTAGCATCAACGGCATTTGAAACCAATTCGCGTAAAAAAATCTCATGGTCTGAATAAAGAAACTTTTTAATGATGGGAAAAATGTTTTCCGACTGAACATTGATTTTTCCTTTTTGCATAATCGTATGTATATTAATGTATTATTATAAATAGGTTTGTTCTTTCTATCCTGGATTATTCATGCTTGTAGTTCAGGCTATGTCCAAGCAACAAGCAAAGCGTATGCCATAGTAAATACACTGCCATTTTGACTGCCAAGATGGTATATTCATTACAATTGCCATGACATATA
>SKYG01000227.1 GCA_007128045.1 Bacteroidales bacterium
GACCTTCGACTCTCTTTTATCTAAGTGGTTCAATATGTATGGAGATAAACGTTTCCTTGCCATAAACTTCTCTCAGGCTTCTTTCTATACTGATGGTGATATCATGTGCCTGAACAACATTCATATTGCTATCGACTTCTATATGCAGGTCAATGGCTATATTCTGTCCGATTCTCCTGGTCTTGAGGTCGTGGGGGTTATGCACGCCTTCAACACTTTCAGCTATTTTCAGGATCTCTGATTCTTCAATGCCTGGCAGCGATGTTTCTATGAGTTCCAGCAGTGATTCACGGGTGATTCTGAAAGCGACCCTGAAGATAAAAAAGCTTACGACCATCGCGGCCAGTGGATCCAGAATGACCCAGTTATCTCCAAGAAAGATGGCACCCCCGATGCCCAGCACGGTACCAATCGAAGAAAATGAATCGCTGCGATGGTGCCAGGCATTGGCCAGCACTACCTGGCTGTTGATCTGCTTCCCAACATTGATGGTGTAACGAAAAAGTATCTCTTTAATCGCGATGGAAACCAGGGCTGCCAATAAGGCGATCATCCCTGGTTTTTCCAGGGGAGAATTCCCGTAATGTCCGATGATATTCTTTAGCCCCGAACCGAATATGCCGACTCCCACGACAAACAATACGGTGCCCACAAATGCAGCGGCGAGTGTTTCGACCTTTCCATGGCCATATTTATGGTTTCCATCGCGTGGTTTGGAGGCTACTTTCAAACTTCCAACCACCACCAGGTCGGTTCCAAAATCGCTTACCGAGTGAACGGCATCGGCAATCATGGCAGCGCTACGTCCAAAAATTCCCGCAATCAGTTTGAAGACCATGAGTATCAGGTTGGCATAAAAGCCAATCCAGGTAACGCGGCTGGCCTGGTATTGTCGGGAATCTTTCATTACCCTCCAAAATCATCGAGGTCAATATTTTCTTCCGGCACCCCCAAATTATCGAGCATCTTCAATACCGATTCATTCATAATTGGGGGTCCACACAGGTAATATTCCACTTCTTCAGGCTCGGGGTGTTTTTCCAGGTAGTTATCCAAAACAACCTGATGAATAAACCCTTTATGTCCGTCCCAGTTATCTTCTGCCAAAGGCTCTGACAAGGCTATATTAAATGTAAAATTGGGAAACTCCTTTTCAATCTGTCTGAATTCATCCTCATAGAATATTTCCCGTTTCGACCTGGCCCCATACCAATAGGAAACTTTCCGGTTGGTTTCAAGGGTATGGAACAGATGGAAGATATGTGATCTCAATGGAGCCATTCCAGCCCCTCCGCCAATATATACCATCTCTTTACCGGTGTCCTTGATATGGAAGTCGCCGTACGGACCGGAGATCATCACCTTATCTCCAGGTTTTCTGGAGAAAATATAGGAAGAACATATTCCGGGGTTGACATTCATGAATTGATTGCGCTTGCTATCCCACGGAGGGGTGGCAATACGGATATTCAGCATGATGATATTGCCTTCTGCCGGATGATTGGCCATGGAGTATGCCCGGAATATGGGCTCTGAGTTACGCATCTTCAGATTCCACATTTTCAGCTTGTCCCAGTCCTCACGGTATTCACTCTCTACATAGATATCCTCGAAATCGACTTCACAGGGAGGAACATCGATCTGGATATATCCTCCAGACTGGAAATCCATCGACTCACCTTCGGGCAATTGCACGACAAATTCCTTGATAAAGGTTGCCACATTGTGGTTTGAAACAACTTCACATTCCCATTTCTTGATGCCGAATATTTCTTTGGGGATCGTTATGTTCAGGTCTTGTTTCACTTTCACCTGGCAGCTGAGTCTCCATTGATCCTGGATTTCCTTGCGTGTAAAATAGCCAACCTCTGTTGGCAGAATATCTCCGGCCCCATCCAGAACCTGGCATTTACACATCGCACAGGTGCCACCGCCGCCACACGCACTAGGGAGGTATATTCCCTCCTCCGACAAGGTGGTAAGCAAAGTGCTTCCGGCATTAACAGATATCTTTTTGTCGTCGTTGATCGTCACGGTTACCGGGCCGCTGGGTACAAGTTTGTGGCGGGCGTATAGCAGTACGCCAACAAGCATCAGCATGACAACCATGAACATCACCACACTTAAGACGATCACTGTAAGATTACCAACATCTAGCATTATCATGATAAAACAATTATTTCTAATACATCATTTACAATTCAATTCCCATAAAACTCATAAAGGCAATGCCCATTAAACCGGTGATTATAAAAGTGATACCAAGACCTCTCAGGGGAGCTGGCACGTTGGAGTACCTGATCTTTTCCCTGATTGCAGCGATACCGGCAATGGCAAGAAACCAACCTACACCGCTTCCCAGGCCAAAAGAGATGGCTTCACTAATGTTTCCAAAGTTTCTTTCCTGCATAAACAGTGATCCTCCCAGGATTGCACAGTTAACAGCAATAAGTGGCAGGAAGATACCCAGCGAGGAGTACAATGTCGGGCTGAATTTCTCGATGATCATTTCAACAAGTTGCACCATAGCAGCAATGATGGCAATGAACATGATAAACGTTAAGAAGCTCAGATTAACGTCTGCAAATTGCGGCCCAAGCCAGATCAAGGCGCCTTTACCAAGAATGTGTGCCTCCAGCAAATAATTGATCGGTACGGTGATGCCCAGCACAAAGATCACGGCAAATCCAAGTCCAACACTGGTGTCGACAGTTCTCGAAACGGCGAGGTAGGAACACATGCCTAAAAAATAGGCAAAGATCATGTTGTCAATAAATATTGACTTAACAAATATGTTGACTAATTCTTCCATGTCATTTACGTTATCTGTTCTTCTTAATTCTTAAACTACATTTACAAACTATCAGACTCCAGGTTTAGCTGATGTCGATAAGGCTTTTGTCTCGGCTACGTTGCACCCAGATTATGATCCCGATAGTGATCAGGGCCATGGGAGGCAATATCATCAATCCGTTATTTACGTATCCATATTCATAGAAGATATTTGGCACCACCTGATACCCCATTAGTGTACCAGAACCAAAAAGCTCTCTGAAAAATGCTACAGCCAGCAACACCCAACCATAACCGACAGCATTTCCGATACCATCAAGGAATGAAGGCCATGGTTTGCTTTTCATGGCAAAGGCTTCGAGCCGCCCCATGATGATGCAGTTGGTAATGATCAGCCCGACAAAGACAGAGAGCTGCCGGCTCACATCATACAAAAAGGCACGCAGCACCTGGTCTACCAGGATCACCAGGGAAGCGATCACCGTTAACTGCACAATAATGCGTATTCTTGGTGGGATGGTGTTACGCAATAAAGAAATTACAACATTGGCTGTTCCCATCACCACCAATACTGATAGTGCCATCACCAGCGAGGGCTTTAACTGCACGGTAATGGCAAGTACGGAACATATCCCCAGCACCTGTACATTGATCGGATTCTCCTTGCCCAGCGGGTCAGTAAGCAGCTTCTTGTTTTTTGCCGAGAACAGTGGTTCTTTCAGCGGCATATTATTTGTATCACTCATAATGTGTTTATTTTTTTGAAGTACGACTCATAGGCACTCAATCCACTTTGCAGCATATTGGTAACCCCGTTAGATGTAATGGTACCACCACTGATACCGTCAACAGCATGAGGATCATCAGGCGGAGCACCCCCTTTAACCACCCTCACAGAGCGGAACTGTCCAGTTTCGTCAAATATCCTTTTGCCAGGAAATTGATCCTGAAAGTCATCGTCAGCGATCTCTGCGCCCAGGCCGGGAGTTTCAGATGCATGGTCAAAATTGGCGCCGACAATGGTAGTCATATCCGAATCGAGGCTGACATATCCCCATATCGCACCCCATAACCCGTTGCCACGAATGGGCAATACATAGTAGGTGTTGCCATCCACATCTGCGATATAAACGGGCAGCATCCTCTCAGATAACTCTTTGCGATTTTCATCCTGCAGGTCTACTTCAAATGCGTCACCCTCAATCTCTTCTCCAAGGTGATTGACCACCTTTGCTGTTGTTATATACCTGTCAAACATGGCTTCTGCCTCACCTTTTGACGCCTCGATATTAATGGTGGACAAGATATTTTGCATCTTCTCGATACGCATATTGCGTTCCTGAAGCGGCCTGAGTAAGGTTGCAGCACCTGATAATATCAGCGCTACCAGAATCACCATGCCAGATGCATAAAGAAATATATACCGGTTAGTCATTGCAATTATATTTTTCAGTCATTGATTAAATAGTAACCTGAGCTTTAACGGGTCGACGCAGCCTGCGTTTAATATTTGACTGCACCACATAATGATCGATAAGTGGCGCAAACACATTCATAAATAAAATGGCCAGCATCATCCCTTCCGGATAGGCCGGGTTCACCACCCGTATCAGAACTGTGATAACACCAATCATCACACCATAAATATATTTACCTATTCCCGTCTGTGAGGCGGTCACAGGATCTGTGGCCATATACACAGCACCAAAGGCAAATCCTCCCATCACCAGGTGGTAATAGGCTGGAACAGCCATAAAGTCATTCACTGCAAACAGGTTAAACACCCCACCCATGAATAATCCACCGGCAACTACCGAAAGCATGATACGCAAACTGCCAACGCCAGTGGCTACAAGAATACTTGCGCCAAGTATGATAGCCAGGGTGGATGTTTCTCCTATCGAGCCCGGAATCGTACCAATAAACATGTCAAACAGCGATGGCAACATATGTCCTTCATTGGATGCCAGCACAGCCAGAGAAGTAGCCCCGGATATACCGTCAAGCTGCTCAGCAGTACCGGATATCCAGACTTCGCCAGACATATAAGCCGGATAGGCAAAGAAAAGAAACGCACGGGCAAGTAAGGCAGGGTTAAGGATATTCATGCCCGTGCCACCAAAAACCTCTTTCCCAATGATCACGGCAAAAATGGTAGCTACTGCAACCATCCATAAAGGGGTGGTTACGGGCAACACCAGTGGGATAAGCATCCCTGAAACAAGAAAACCTTCATTGACCTCATGATCGCGCAATTCAGCAAACAGAAACTCCACGGCCAGTCCGGAGGCATAGCTTACAACCACAATAGGAAGTACCTTGATAAGCCCATACACGATCTGATCGATAAAGCTTACATCAGCTCCTATGGCCATATAATGCTGATAGCCTACATTCCACATCCCAAACAGCAATGTGGGTACCAGGGCAATGATCACGAAAAACATGGTGCGCTTCATGTCTATGGCATCGCGTATGTGACTGCCCCTTCTGGTTACGTTGCCCTGAACAAACAAAAAGGTGTCAAAAGCCTCAAAACTTCTGTGAAACTTAGCAAACTTGCCTCCTTTCCCGAAATGGGGCCTTATTGAATCGACAATATTTCTTAATAGCTTCATCTGGTTATAATTTGTCTAAAAGTCTGAATGTCAAAAGGTATACATTCTATAAACTATAATTTTCTGATGCCAAATTCCTGCATCAGGAGAACTCTTTAATCATTACATCAAGCCCATCCCGGATAATGGTTTGCATTTCTGTTTTCGACGGACAAACATATTCACATAGGGCAAAATCTTCAGGAGCCACCTCATAGATGCCTAACTGTTCCATCAAATCTATATCGTTGATCATAATGGCTTTCAGCAATTGCATAGGCAGAACATCCATAGGCAACACCTTTTCATACAGGCCTGTAATGACAAATGGTCGCTCACCGCTTCTGATATTGGTATTATGCCGGAACTTTTTCCCAGGCATGAGGAATGAAAGGAAGGTTCTTGAATAACTAAATTTATCCAGGTTTGGCGTCAGCCATCCTATCAGTTCTGGCTGATCCCCTTCCGGTAAGAGGGTAATCTGGCCATCATAAAAGCCCAGGTAGCCATTAGATCCGATCTTTTTACCTGTAAGTGGATCACCACTAATAGTTCTTATGTTAACATCCTGTTGTAAACGGATATTCTTCTGAGCAAAAGATTCTATCAGCGCTCCGGAAATAACGCGGTAGTATCTTGGGTTAAGCACCTCTGAACCTGTCAGGGCCACGATCTTTGCGGCATCATAAATACCTTTTTCAAACAAGCGCCCGATGATGATCACATCCTGCACATCCAAATACCAAATAAGCTCGCCTTTATTCAGCGGATCTACATGATGTATCTGGATACCTACATTTCCTGCAGGATGCGGGCCGGAGAACCTGTTTACCTTTGCATTCCGGGGCTTAAGGAAAGCCTCCGATGTAGTATGGATGGCATCTACGCCAAGATTTACAGCTCCATCAGTAAGACGTGATAACACATCAATACCTTTTTGGAAAGATGCCTCCTGTCCCTTTATTACAAAATCAAGATCCGGTGAAAGTGGGGCCGTATTGAAACAGGAAATAAAAATGGACTTGGGCGTCATGCCGGCTTTGGCAATGACTGAGTAGGGCCGTTGCCTGATCATAGGCCATAAGCCAGCCTTCATCAGATGACTGGTGATGTCTTCCCGCGTCATTGATTCAGGTTCCTTTATACCAAAATTTACATAGTCATCTGTTTCGTCAGGGTCTACCCTGAGCTCCAGTATCCGTCGCTTATCGCCACGTACAAGCAAAGAAAAGGTTCCGCTCACGGGTGAGGTAAAAATGATGTCTTTGTTGTATTTATCAAAAAACAAAGGAGTACCAGCTTTGACCTTGTCGCCCTCTTGAACCAGCATTTTGGGTGTAAGGCCATGAAAGTCGGCCGGACTGACTGCATATGACGAAGCCCTGGGTGCCAATTGAAGAATTTTTTCAGCCTCACCTGATAAAGGAATGTTCAACCCTTTCCTGATCTTTATAACTTTTGACATCTTTTTACGTTTAGGAATAAAAGAGAAACATAACAAGCAAAATTATGCATATTTTTAAATACTTTAAACCTTTTTCGTCATGAATTGGTTTCCGGATACTCGGTTTGATTACGTTTTTTAATTTATTTTGCAACATTGACACCTATTAATGCTCAAAAACCTGAACTGCTCATGGGTCTGAAATCTCTAAAAAATGCCTGTCTGGTATTGGTGATTCTTTTAATGTACCAGTTAAACGCGTATAGTACGTCTCCATATCCTGAAGAAATCTTATTGCCGGCTGAAGCATCATCACTTAAAGAGCTGACAACCATTAAGCAACTGAATAAAGATTTTTTTCTTTTTGGTGATTTCATTTATAAGAACAACATCCAAACTGTTTTGTTTAATAAAAAAGGATTTGAATTAGCCCCCCCTCATATTCGAATGGGGTCTGACGAAACCCTCGAACTAAGGTTTGATGACCTGGATTCCGATTTTAAAAATTACCAGTATACGGTCATTCACTGCAATGCCGACTGGACACAATCCTCGCTCGATCCCTCCGAATATATTGATGGTTTCTACGAAGATATAATCAATGACTACTCACGGTCATTTAACACACGAACACAGTATACCCATTATTTTCTTGAATTCCCCAACCATAACATCCGACCCAGAATATCAGGAAATTATTTACTGAAAGTATACGCAAATGGCAACAGGGATGACGTGGTACTTACCCGGCGGTTTATGGTATTCGAGCCATTGGTGCATGTTGAAGCATCTGTTAACATGGCCAACATGATCATGTATCGCGACACCAAACAGCAGGTCAGCTTTACAATAGATGCAACAGCATATCGCATCTCCAACCCCCATCAGGAGATGAATGTGGTCATAACCCAAAACGGACGTTGGGATAATGCCATTACCGGACTGCCCCCAAGAGGCATACAAGGAACCCGATATGTGTATGATTATGAAGTGGAAACACTTTTTGACGGAGGAAATGAATTCAGGCGGTTCGACACCAGAAGTCTGAGGTATATCACGGAGAGTGTGGCCGACATACAATCATCCTCACGGCATTGGGATGTATTTCTGCTGCCCGACCAGTTGCGTACCTTCAGAAGGTATTCGTCGGATAATGACATCAATGGGCGCTTTACAATAAGAAATGTTGATGGCAGGAGTGATATGCTGGAAGGCGACTATGCCTGGGTACATTTCAGCTTGCCGATGGAAGCACCCTCAGCAAACGGGAACATTTATGTTATGGGCGAGCTTACCCATTGGGTATTTCATGACGACAATGTCATGAATTACAACTATCGTGAGAGAAAATATGAGTTGAGTCTGCTCCTGAAGCAAGGATACTATAATTACAAATACGCATTTGTTGAAGATGGGAAAAAAACTGCCGATATGGCTCTTATAGAAGGCAATCACTCCATCACTGAAAACGACTATAGCATCTTCGTGTACCACCGCCGGCCAGGAACACTCTACGACAGGCTGGTGGGCATTACCCATGTGAATTCAACAATTCGGTAGTTGTAGGGACAGGACTTGGCCTGTCCTGTTGAATTGTTGAATTGATTACCCGCCGGAGATCAGGTGTAGCACCACGACCTGGTCGCCATCACGTATTTGAGTGGAACCGTACTGCTCTTTCCTAACAAGCTCGCCATTAATTTTCACCACGAGAAACTTAAAAGAAAATTTCTTGTATGCGAGCAACTCATCAACCGTTATTTGCTGCTTACCGACGATCTCTTCTGCTCTGTTATTTAATACTATATGCATCTTCTAATGGTATGTGCAACTTCTAATGGTATGTGCAACTTTAATTGGTATATGCATCTTCTAATGGCATATACATCTTCGATGGTGGTTTGTATCGAATCAGAATACTTTTGCAGCCTCCCCTTTTAAATAATCCAGGGCTTTCTTTGTGGCCAGTTTTTCCACACTCATATTGAGGAGCTTGTTGCTAAGATCAGTGGCCGAGGCTTTATCATCCATTTGAGCCACAGAGGTGTTGATTTGGCGTATCATTTCTTCTTTGGCATTTTTTACCTTTTCCCAGGCCGCTGTTGAAACATATAGTTGCTGTGACAAATTATGGGTATACTCATCACGAATGGTTTGCACCAGGAGGCGGTGAAAATCTTTGGCAGTCAACTCAGGTTTATGCAAACGCATCACCAGGTTTCCAGGAGAGATACGTTCCAAAAACAATACAATTCGTTCATACGCTTGAAGTCTGATTGGTAGTGATATACGCATCCTCTCTGCCATAAGCTCCTGAATATGGCGGCCCTTGTCTATTTTCAAAAACTCTTTCAAAAGAAAGTAGGCCGTAAAAAACACCACTACCGAAGGGATGGTGTACCGGATAACCTCAATGACATTGTTCATAGGAGCAACATTTTACCTGACAAAGATACAGTCTTTGTGGTTATTTTGCTAAATTTGCCGCAGAATTCAATTGCAAACAATCTGTAACCATAAATATACATCTCAACAAGCTGACGGTTAATAAATAGCAGATGTCTTTTCAGGAAGTATAACCATTTTTTTGACTATGAGCATATTATCCGACCGAATCAATAAAGTGTCTGAGTCAGAAACCCTCGCCATGAGCAGAAAGAGCCGTGAGCTGAGGGCCTTGGGTCATCAGGTAATTAACCTGAGTATTGGTGAACCTGATTTTTTTACTCCCGATAACATCAAACATGCTGCAAAAGAGGCTGTTGATCAAAACAATTCTTTTTATACCCCGGTAAATGGTACCCTGGAACTCAGGGAAGCCATTTGCGCAAAATTGAAACGCGACAATCATCTGGAATACACACCCGAACAGGTAGTTGTATCTACCGGTGCCAAGCAATCAATTGCCAACGCGGTACTTTGTCTGGTGAATCCGGGAGATGAAGTTATTGTACCCACCCCTTTCTGGGTTAGTTACAGAGAGATCATACGAATGGCAGAAGGAAAGGAGGTATATGTTAAGTCGCACATAGAGAATCAGTTTAAGATCACCCCTGCAGAGCTTGAGAAGTCAATAACCTCAAAAAGCAAGCTGTTCATCTTTTCCAGTCCGTGTAACCCATCTGGCAGTGTCTATTCCTATGATGAGCTTAAAGGTTTAGCCGCGGTATTTGCCAGACATCCACATGTGTATATCTTGTCGGATGAGATTTATGAACATATCAACTTCTCTGGAAAGCATGAAAGCATCGCTCAGTTTGAAGCCGTTCGCGACAGGGTGATCCTGGTAAATGGCGTTTCAAAAGGATTTGCCATGACAGGATGGCGGATTGGATATATGGCAGCACAGGCAGAGATCGCACAGGCATGCACCAAGCTTCAGGGTCAGATCACTTCGGGAACCAGTGCCATATCGCAGAAAGCAGCTGTAGAAGCAATGAATACAGACCCTTCTGAAACTAAAGAAATGCTTCGCACATTCCGCGAACGTCGCGACCTGGTAATCTCTCTGGTCAATGAAATACCAGGTATAGAAACCTACGTTCCTATGGGTGCTTTTTATCTGTTTCCAAATGTAAAGCATTACTTTGGCACCTCCAACGGAGAGACAGTAATCAACAACAGCAACGACTTATGCATGTATTTGCTGAATCAAGCTTACGTGGCCATGGTGCCGGGTGAGGCATTCGGAGATCCCGACTGCGTAAGGATATCCTATGCCGCTTCAAGCGACTTGCTAATAGAAGCCGTAAAACGTGTCAAAGAGGCACTAGCCACTTTAAAAAAAGCGTAGTGTTGCTTTTCTACAGGCATACTTCTGACAACACGCTTCAATACACAGTAAACAGCTTTCACTAGGCAGAAAAAAAAGATCATCAGGCAGGCAAACCTGAAACGATACAAAAAAAATCAGGAATGACGGACAAAGCATCTATACAGAAAATATTTGATTCTTTTGTTGGTAAAAGGATACTGGTTATTGGTGATGTAATGATCGATTCCTATTTATGGGGTAAGGTAGACCGTATCTCTCCCGAGGCGCCCGTACCGGTTGTGGCTCTTAACAGAAGAGAGTACCGTCTTGGAGGTGCTGCCAATGTAGCCCTGAATATCAGAAATCTTGGCGGGGTTCCCATCCTTTGCTCTGTCATTGGAGAAGATGATAAGGGGAAAGTTTTTCTGGATTTGTTGGACAAACAAGACTTGCCATCACAGGGAATCATTTCGAGTGATGAAAGAATTACCACCGTCAAGTTCAGGATTATTGGCAATAACGCCCAGATGCTCAGGGTAGATGAAGAAAATCAGGACAATCTGACATCTTCAGAACACAAGGCATTGTACACAACCATTAAAGATCATATCGAAAAAGAACAGATCGACGCCATCGTATTTGAAGATTATGACAAGGGGGTTATCACACCTGAACTAATTAAAAAGACCGTTGGCCTGGCCAGGAAAACCAATATTCCTGTTGCAGTTGATCCCAAGAAAAAAAATTTCTGGAACTACCACGACGTAGACCTCTTTAAACCCAACCTCAAAGAACTGAAGGAAGGGCTTAAAATGGACCATATACCATCAGACATTGCCGAACTTCGCACAGCAGTTTCTGAGCTACAGAATCGTCTGAAAGGCCGCATCATTATGGTTACCCTCTCTGATAAGGGATTGTATTATTATCAATACGGAGAACAGGGAGATGGTGATGACGCTTTGATTCCTGCAAGCGTCAGAGCCATCGCAGATGTGTCTGGGGCCGGAGATACCGTGATTGGCACTGCCGTACTATGCCTGGCGGTTCATGCTCCCGTCAGACTGATGGCTACACTGTGTAACCTGGCAGGAGGGCTGGTATGTGAACATGTTGGCGTGGTTCCAGTGGATAGAGAACGGTTGATGCTGGAAGCATTCAAATATTTTGGTTCATGATGATCAAAAAAGACCTTACCGGATTAAGGCAGGAATATGCAGCCGTAAGCTTGTATGAACATACAGCACACAGCAATCCGTTTATTCAGTTCGCCAACTGGCTTGACCAGGCAATCATGGCAGAGTTACCCGAGCCTAACGCCATGACACTGGCAAGCGTCGACCACCATGGAAAGCCTCACGCCAGGGTGGTATTGCTCAAAGAACTTGACGAACGGGGTTTCGTGTTTTACACCAATTACAATAGCAACAAAGGTCAGGAGCTGAATAGAAACCCGCATGCCGCTTTGGTTTTTCTGTGGCTGGAGTTGCATCGGCAGGTCAGGGTGGAAGGCTTGGTAGAAAAAGTGCCGGAAAACGATTCCGACACCTATTTCGCATCCCGTCCGGTAAGTAGCCAGCTTGGTGCCATCGCGTCACCACAAAGCACCGTGATACGTTCAAGAGACTCCCTTGAAAAACAATTCGAAACCATAAAAGCAACTCTGACAGGCAAAGCAATCAAGCGGCCTGATCACTGGGGCGGATACCGTCTGATACCTGACCGTTTCGAGTTCTGGCAAGGCAGAGAGAACAGGTTACACGACAGGCTGCTGTATGTTAGTGGCAAGGATGGATGGACCATCAGCAGGCTGGCACCGTGAAGATTGTTGAATTGTTGTAGGGACTGGACTGGGGCTGTCCAAATGTTGAATAAAACAGTAAACAATAACAGAAAGTTTAAAGCGTTAAATATTACGAACCAATTATTAGTACAGGCTCTCACCGTGAATAGTAAAACACACATATTTTCATCGGTCAGTAATATGATTAAATCATTCAAATGGAACCCTTTACGCATTGAAGAATCCATATTTGACATGCACGTCATCAGGGTCTCATTGGTCATTATATCGTTGCTATGCCTTTTTTCATCAGTAGCCATGTCGCAGCGGAAGGCATTCGGTTATCAAAACCTGCAGGAGCACGATGACAAGCGCTACCATTTTGGTTTCTCGCTGGGCGTAAACAAAATGGGGTTTGCGATAAAACCAAACACTGACGACTTTGAGTTTAACTATACCCTTCCTGAGCCAGATTATGGCTTTCATATCGGCATTGTATCCAACCTCAAGCTGGCCAGGTTGTGGGATCTGCGGTTTGTTCCTACATTGTCGTTTGGCGACAGGTATATCTATTACCACGACTATGGGGAAGGATTCATAAAGGACAGTCCTGACAGAAGTGGTGTTTTCGACCCGACATTATTGGAATTCCCCCTGCACCTAAAGTTCAAGTCTGTCAGGATGACCAACACCAGGGTGTATCTGATAGGCGGGTTAAAATACAGTTACGACCTGGCCTCTATCGAGGAGGGTACGGGAGAGGAAATATTGATTCGTGTGGCACGCAACGATTTTCACTATGAGATGGGCGTGGGATTCGACTATTACTTTTATTATTTTAAGTTCTCCGCCGAGTTAAAGGCTTCTTTTGGGATGGCCAACCTTGCCCGAAAAGGAGAAGATCGTTACCAACGTTACTTCTCCTCCATCGACCGGCTCAACTCTCAGTCTATCATGATCTCCTTTCTTTTCGAATAGAAGTCCCATATCACCATACCGGCGGTAACGGAGATATTCAATGAATGTTTGGTGCCAAATTGCGGTATCTCGATACAGCCATCACAAACCTCCAGCACCTTTTCATCCACCCCCTTCACTTCGTTGCCAAACACCAGGGCATATTGTTGATCTATTTTGGGCTGAAACAAGGCAAGGTCAATACTGTTGGATGTCTGTTCAAGTGCCCACACATGATACCCTTCCTGTTTCAAAAGGCTTACAGCTTCTGAGGTATCCTGGAAATACTTCCACATAACACTCTCCGTCGCGCCAAGCGCGGTTTTGTGTATCTCACGGTGAGGTGGTGTGGCCGTAATGCCACAAAGGTATATGCCTTCCAGCAAAAATGCATCTGCCGTACGGAACACCGACCCGATGTTCATCATGCTACGAACATTGTCCAGCACAAGGATCAAAGGAAATTTCTTTGATTCCCGAAACAACTCCGGGGTCTTGCGACCCAACTCATCCATGCTAAGTTTTTTCATCGACTTTCAGACTTTCAGACCTTTCAGACAGGTACAGCCCTATACCTGCAGATACATATTTCAACCTTTCGGACAGGCCCAGCCCTGTCCCTACCATTGTTAAACAATTCAACAACTCAACAATTCAACAATTCAACAACCAATTTAGGCGTTCCTTTCCCGGCTTTTTCTTTAATGAAGGTGAGGTTCGGTATATGTGACACCCCCAACTCACCAGGGTCGATCAGGTATACAGGCACCCCGGGGCTGACATATTCTACCAGACTGGCTGCAGGGTATACATTCAGCGAGGTGCCTATGATCAGGTAAATATCAGCTTCTGAAGACAAAGTAGCTGCCGCCGGTATCATGGGTACCATTTCACCGAACCA
>SKYG01000076.1 GCA_007128045.1 Bacteroidales bacterium
TACAGCCCTGGCACGGAAAAATGAAGGGTACAGGCATGTGATCCTATCCCTCGAACCGGGCAATTCGTTTGCAAAAGAACATCAGGAGGCGGGCATCAAAGTGGTTTCTCTTGGCATGACATCGTTATTGGGACTGCCATGGTACTATCCGCGACTGAGAACAATGGTAAACAGCCTGAGTCCTTCACTGATCCATGGTTGGATGTACCACGGAAACATGGCAGCCCATCACGCTGGAGCAACCTGCCCAAGGGTGTTCTCCATCCACAATGCCCTGGATGCCTGGAAACATGAGAAATGGACCACAAGGCAGATTATCAGGATGGGTGCCTCAATGGCCAGGCAGGCCCGCACTGTCGTTTACTGCTCAAACATCAGCAAAACACAGCATGAGGCAATCGGCTATCCCACAACCAATGCAGTAATTATCCCCAATGGAGTCGATGTCAATAGGTTTAAACCTGATCCAAGCGCCCGAAACAATCTGAGAAAGACACTGAATATTCCTCCGGAAAACATGCTGTTCGGCCAGGTAGCACGTTACCATCCCATTAAAAACCAGATTGGCCTTCTGCAAGCCTTTTCAATGGCGACGGAGGTGATTCCTAATATGCATCTCCTGCTGGCCGGAGAGGGGTGTGATGCCAGCAACACGCTACTTACCAATCAGATAAGGACCCTTGGACTGCAAAACAAGGTGCATCTGCTTGGTGCCCGATCAGATGTGGAGGAGATACTGCCCGGCCTCGATGCTTTGGTTTCTCCATCGCTGAGCGAAGCTTTCCCGGTGGTGCTAGCAGAAGCTATGGCCTGCGAACTGCCTTGTATTGCCACCAATGTCGGCGACTCCGCATATATAATAGACGACACAGGCATGGTGGTAAATACTACAGATACCGGAGCCATGGCACAAGCATTGCTTGAAATGGCGCGATCGCCGGAAAAAGAACGGCTAAATGCCGGAAAAAAAGCACGCCTCTCTATCGTGGAGCGCTTTGAAATAAAAAATACCATAAATCGCTATGAATCTCTTTATACAACATTGATTCAGCTTATCGTAAAACCCTGATTATTTTTATTCCGAATACTATGCCCAACAAAAAGATCTTCATCAACTCCAACATGATATGGACCATCAGTCAGTTCAGGCTGGGCCTGATAAAGGCATTTATCAAGGCCGGCTACGAAGTGGTTTGTGCCGCCGATACCGATAGCTTTTCGATGCTTTCAGAAATGAAATTGGCCGAAGCGGGCGCCAGGTTCATCCGGCTGCCACTGAGCCGGAAAAGCATCAACCCCTTACAAGACCTCAGGTATATAGTGCTGCTTCGGCGGGTGCTGCGCCGTGAACGGCCCGACCTGGTCATCAACTTTACCGTGAAACCCATCGTCTATGGCTCGCTGGCTGCACACAGCCTGGGGATTCCCTCTTTTGCCGTGACCACCGGACTGGGCTTTGTCTTTACCCGCCAAAACCTGCTTACCCGCTTTATCAAACTGCTCTATGCATTTAGCCTGCGCTTCCCAAAACGTATCTTCTTCCTGAACGAAGACGACCGCAACGCCCTGATCAAAGGCAGCCTGGCTGATCCCAAAAAAACGCGTATCCTTCCCAGCGAAGGTATCGACCTGGATCATTATCACCCCACAGGCAGATTCGACCCCAGCGAACCCTTTACCTTTCTGCTTATTGCCCGCCTGCTGTGGGAAAAAGGAATCGGCGAATACGTCGAGGCCGCACGAAAACTGAAAGAAAGCCACGGCAAACAGGTCGAATGCCGGCTTATCGGATATGTCGACGAAAACAACCCGGGAGGTATCAGCCGCGAACAACTCATAGAGTGGGTCAGCGAAGGCGTGATCACTTACCTGGGAACCACCGACGATGTACGACCGGTGATCGCCGATGCCGACTGCGTGGTGCTGCCCTCCATATACCGCGAAGGGGTTCCGCGTACCCTCATGGAAGCCGCCGCCATGGCAAAACCCCTGATCGCAACAAACTGGGTTGGATGCCGTGAAGTGGTCGATCACGACATTAATGGATACCTTTGCAAACCCAGAGATGCAAACGACCTGTACGATAAAATGGTCGACATGCTCAACCTATCCGACCAGGAACGGGCGTTAATGGGCACAAACGGCAGAGAAAAAATGCAACGCCAATTCGATGAAAAAATCGTGATCAATCAGTATTTTAAAGAAATAGAAGCACTGTGGTCTTAGCTAGGTAACCGGGTAATCCCCGATCTGTAGGGGATCTCTCGCTTCGCTCGAGATGACAGGTGCTATGAACCCGCAATCCCTCAACCCGCAATCCCTCAACCCTCAACCCGCAACCCTCAACCCACAACCCTCAACCCACAACCCTCAACCCTCAACCCGCAACCCACAACCCCCATGAACAAATCCTCCAACATATACATCGCAGGCCACCGCGGCATGGTAGGCTCGGCCATCTTGAGAAAGCTAAGCTCATTGGGCTACAGCAACCTGGTCACCCGCGAACTGGCTGAGCTTGACCTGTTGCGCCAAACAGACGTTGAGTCTTTTTTTGCCTCCGAAAAACCTGACTACGTGTTCCTGGCAGCGGCAAAGGTAGGTGGCATCCTGGCCAACAACACCTACCGCGGACAGTTCATCTACGAGAACCTGATGATACAGAATAACGTCGTCCATGCCGCCTGGAAGCATGGGGTGAAGAAACTGCTCTTCCTCGGAAGCAGCTGTATCTACCCCAGGATGGCACCCCAGCCGATGAAGGAAGAGTACCTGCTGACCGGCCCGCTGGAAGCCACCAACGAGCCCTACGCCATCGCAAAGATAGCAGGCATCAAACTGTGTGAGAGCTATAACCACCAGTATGGCACCCGCTTCGTTTCGGTGATGCCCACCAACCTGTATGGGCCCAACGACAACTTCGACCTGGAGACTTCTCATGTGCTGCCCGCAATGATCAGACGTTTTCATGAGGCAAAGCTAAATAAGCAGGCAGCTGTTACTCTTTGGGGAACAGGAACACCACGTCGCGAGTTTCTGCACGTCGACGACCTGGCCGATGCAGTGGTATTTATCATGCTGCATGAACTCCGCCATGATATCTACAACATCGGTGCTGGTACTGACCTTACCATAGCCGGCCTTGCAAGCCTGATACAAACTGTTACCGGCCACCAGGGAGCCATCGAATGGGATACGTCCAAACCCGACGGCACCCCACGAAAACTCCTCGACACCACCAGACTGTCTGACGAAGGCTGGACCTGGTCCATTCCGCTCGAAGAAGGCATCCGCCAAACCTATCAAATTTTCAAAATGATTTTATAACTTTGTACAACAAACGAATTCTTTAACCCGGTAACCCGATAACCCGGCAACGGGCGACCACAAGGGCCGCCCCTACAGAAAATCAAACGAATTCAGTAACCTCGTAGCTATAAACTCCTCAACTCCTCAACTCCTCAACTCCTCAACAACTCAACAGGCAATGCCTTTATCAACCAATCCATACACCAATCAACAATACCCCATCCCGGAGACCATCAACGACCGCAAGCATATCGAGGCGTTCCTGAGGCGGTTTCCCGGACGAAAGGTGGTGGTGGTGCAAGGTCTGGGCTTTGTGGGTGCAGTGATGTCGATCGTATGTGCCAACGCCGATGGGGCAGATTATGCCGTGATCGGTGTCGACCTGCCCACGCCGCAGTCGTACTGGAAGATTTGCGAGATCAATGCCGGAAAGTTTCCGATCACTTCGAGCGACCCCAACGTGGAACTGTATTTTGAGAACGCCCGCCAACAGGGAAACTTTTATGCTACGGCCGACCCCATCGCCTATAGCTATGCCGATGTGATCATCGTGGATGTGAATCTGGATGTCGACAAGAAGAATGGCCCCTTCAATGAGCTCAAAGCCTTCGATGTGAACCTGGATGGCTTTCGTGCTGCCATCAAAGCCATCGGCAGGCATTGCCGGGAGGATGTGCACGTGATCGTTGAAACAACAGTACCTCCGGGTACCTGTATGCAGGTGGTGTATCCATTGCTTTGCGAAGGGCTGGTGCGCAGAAGCCTCACGGCCTCCATGATCAGGGTGGGTCACTCGTACGAGCGGGTGATGCCTGGTCCCGACTACGTGAACTCCATCAAGCACTTTTACAGGGTGTATGCCGGCATCGATGAGGCCAGTGCCGACGCTACAGAAGCCTTCCTCCGTACCATCATCTCGACCGAAAAATACCCCCTGACACGCCTGGGAAACACCAACGCCACCGAGATGGCTAAGGTGCTGGAAAACTCTTACCGGGCCATGAACATCGCCTTTATCGTTGAGTGGACACGCTTCGCCGAAGAAGCTGGGGTGAACCTGTATGAGGTGGTCAGGGCCATCCGCATGCGGCCTACCCATTCCAATATGATGCTTCCCGGCATAGGGGTGGGGGGATACTGCCTTACCAAAGATGCGCTGATGGCCTCCTGGGCACGGCAACAGATGTTTGGCGGCAAAGGGCCGCTGACTATGAGCGAGCAGGGGATAGCCACCAACGACCTGATGCCGTGGTATGCCTTCCGGTTTATGTTGAAACACCTTGGGATAGAGACAGATGATGAGGATCAGTCGTCTTTACCCGGGAAACAGGGTATAGTAGCACCGGACGATGGCAGGCGAACACATACCGAAAATCCTGCGACTGATGACTATGGATCAGGGTCTGCAAATCCATCCCACGAAAAAAAATACCAGGGAAAGCGGCTGAAGGGGCTGAAGTTTCTGCTGCTGGGCGTGTCTTATCGCAGCGATGTGGCCGACACACGGTACACCCCGCCGGAGTACCTGTATCGCTTCCTGAAGCGGGAAGGGGCCGACGTGGCGCTGCATGATCCCTATGTGGGATACTGGGAAGAGCTCGCACTAAATGTGCCGGACAACCTGGAAAAGGTTCTTACAGACGACATCGACGTGCTGGTGTTTTCAACCATGCATGGCATGTACCGTGATGACAATACACTGTATCGCTTTATTGAAAAGAACCGCCATGTGTGGGTGTTCGACACCCTCGGTATCGTCCCCGAACAGCTGATCAGGAGCTCTGCCAACAAACGTATCCGCGTACTCGGGAGGGGAGACCTGATAGGTGGTTGACTGCATAACGATACGACCAAACAAGGGGATGGCTGTATTGGCCGGTCAAGCCCGGCCTATACTTGTTCTCCGCGTTCTTTGCGAATAACGCTGCGTTCCTCTGCGGTTAAAAAAAAATAAAAATGACAAAACGAAAGGTATTTATTCTTGGTGGCGGCGGCTTTATTGGCTTCGCCATGGTACGCATCCTGGCAGCACGTGGCGGCTACGACATCACCATTGGCGACAACTTCATCCGCAAGCAGGACGACGAGGAGACCATGCAGTTCATCGCCGAACATGGTATCAGGCTGATCCGGGGCGACTTCTCCGATCCGGCACAGTTCGACCGGCTCGATGATGCCTACGACGACTTCTATATGCTGGCGTCGATGATCGGTGTCAACAATACCCTGGAGATGCCCCACGAGATCATCAGGATGAACACGGCCCTGATCTTTAACTCTCTGGAGTGGCTGAAGCGGGCGAAGGTGCGCAACGTGCTGTTTACCTCCACCAGCGAATGCTACTCAGGGACTACCGACCGCTTTGGCTATGCCATACCAACCCCGGAAGAGGTGCCCCTGTGTATCGACCCGATCGACCATCCGCGCTTCACCTATGCCGTGACCAAGATGCTGGGGGAGTCGGGATTTATGAACTACGGACGAATGCTGGGATTCAACTGCAGGATCATCCGCTACAGCAATGTGTTTGGACCGCGTATGGGCTTCAAGCATGTGATACCGCACCTGGTGGAACGCTTCCTGGATGGGGAAAGCCCGTATAAAATCTATGGCGCCAGCCAGACGCGCTCTTTCTGTTACATCGAAGATGGCGCCCTGGGTACCATCCAGGCCATGGAATATGAAGCCACTCCCTCTGAAATATTTCACCTCGGAGCCAAAGAGGAGATCACCATCGAACAGCTCGTCAGGGAAACAGGCAGGTACTTCGGATACGACGGAACTTATGAGGTGGCACCCACCTATCCGGGCTCTGTGGAACGCCGCTGCCCGGATATCTCCAAGGCGCAACGCCTGCTGGGGTACGACCCGAAGATCGATTGGCGCGACGGGCTGAAACTGACGCTCGACTGGTATGTGCGGTACTACAAAGAACAAAATCCGGACGGAACACGCCACTTCGATGCCCCGGATAAGTTTTATAAATAAAAGTCTGAAGGTCGGAATGTCTGAAAGTCTGAAGGTCGAGAATCGGTTTAATGTTTAATGTTTAAAGTTGAATCAGGGAACCCGGGAACCAATTAAGGACAGGTCAAGCCCTGTCCCTACAGGTGCTCCTTTTCATTTTATACAGGCCGGTCAAGTCCGGCCTATACCAGTCCTTTGCGTTCCTTTGCGAATAATTCTGTGTTCCTGCGGTTAAGAAAATGAGCCTGCGTTCTTTGCGGTTAAAAATAATACCAATATGATGTATAAAACACTGAAAAGGTTTTTTGATATTAGCCTGGCGCTGCTGGGGCTGGTGCTTTTGTCTCCATTACTCATCCCGGTGATGATCATCCTGCGGCTTACCGGCGAGGGTGAGGTGTTTTACCTGCAACGGCGGATCGGCTATCTGAACAGGCCGTTTAAGATCATCAAGTTCGCCACCATGCTGAAAGACAGTCCGAATATAGGTACGGGCAGCATCACCTTGCGTGGCGACCCCCGTGTATTGCCTTTCGGCCGCTTTTTGCGCAAAACCAAGATCAACGAACTGCCCCAGCTGATCAATGTACTCAACGGAAGCATGTCGCTGGTAGGACCAAGGCCCCAGATGCAGGTCGACCTGGATAAGTTTCCCCCACACCTGAAGGAGCTGATATACCGCGTCAAGCCTGGCATCACGGGGGTAGGCTCTATCGTATTCCGCGATGAAGAGAAATGGATATCTGAACATAAAGGCGACCACCACGTGTTTTACCGCGAACATATAGCTCCCTACAAAGCTGAGCTGGAGATGTGGTATCAACAACACGCATCGCTGCTTACCGACTTCTTATTGCTGTTTGCCACCGCCTGGGTGGTGGTGTTTCCGTCGAGCAACATTATCTACCGGATGTTTTCGGACCTGCCAGACAAAGCGCTGAGCGCCGTTTAACCTCGTAACTTCGTAACCCGGTAACTTCTTCCTGTTTCCCGGTTTATATTTCCTGTAAAACTTCATCTATATGATTATCAAATTATTAACCAGGTGTTCTTTAAAAAATGGGTGTCCCATCCGGAAAGAATGAGTCCTGAAAATCCAGGATATCTCTCACCCCGCTTCACCCCGCTTCACTGCGTTTCGCGGGGTTCGAGATGACAGATCCCCCCCCTCTCATAGAGGCACGCCTGTCATCTCGAACGAAGCGACAGCGTAGTGAGAGATACCCTACCTCTTCAGGACTCCGCCTGCTCATAACAGAAGCGACAGCGTAGTGAGAGATACCCTACCTCTTCAGGACTCCGAAAGGAAAGGAGCAGAGTCCCGTTCTGAAGGGTATTTCTCATTTCACTTCGTTCCATTCGAAATGACAGGGTGCTATGAACCGGTAACTACGTAACTTTTTCCCTACCTTTGCATGTTTTTTTTCATTTCATATGATTTTTCCCTACCTTTAACGATATTTGCGGTATGATCATGAACACCAATCAAACCATTTTAATTGTGATGGCGGCCTTGAGTGCCGGGATGATATCCTGGTCGATGATTCCGGTGATCATCAGATTTGCAAACAACAAGGGCATCATCGACTTGCCTGACGATGACAGGAAGATCCATCACACGCTGATACCAACGCTGGGGGGTGTAGCACTTTTTGGCGGCATTGTCATATCTTTTTCTGCCTGGATAGGCCATCAGCCTCCCAACTACTATTCCTATCTGATCGCGGCTTTGGTGATCATCTTCATTGTTGGGCTGAAAGACGACATCGAAGATGTGTCTCCCTACCTGAAACTGCTGGCACAGTTTGTTGCTGCCGGGATCGTGGTGGTAGGAGCGGGCATCCGCCTGCACCATTTCGACGGTTTCCTGGGCATGAATGATCCGACAGAACTGGACACCATACTGTTTACGAGCTTTTCTATCGTGGTGATCGTCAACGCCTACAACCTGATAGATGGCATCGACGGCCTGGCAGGTTCCGTCTCACTGGTATCTTCCATCGCTTTTGGTATATGGTTTTTTGTTAACGGGCTTTTCCCGGAAGCCATGCTGGCATTCGTGCTGGCAGGCGCCCTGGCCGGCTTTCTTTATCACAACTTCCAGCCAGCCAAAATATTTATGGGCGACACCGGTGCCCTGATGGTGGGATTTATCATGGCCGTGCTGGCTTTTAAGATGATCAGTCTGAACTCAGGAAGTTTTCCATATTCTCTTTACAGACCCTCAGGCATCGCCTTTGCCATCATGATCGTGCCATTGTACGACACCCTGCGTATCATTCTGGTACGTTTGTATAAGAGAAAGTCGCCTTTTAAACCCGACAACAATCACATACACCATATGATGCTGAAGATGGGGTTCTCCCATCGTCAGATTGCCGTGATATTGTCGTTAATGACTGTGGTGGTCATTGTGGTGGCCTACCATATCAACCGCTGGGAGATACACTACTTTTTGATCGCCGTCTTGTTCCTGGCCTCCCTGTTGCTCCCCATTCTCAGGCTATACCGTAAGATAAGGCCAATTGCTGGCAGATAAGGCCAATTGCTGGCAGATAAGGCTTATTGCTGGCAGATAAGGCTTATTGCTGGCGATAAGGCCTACTGCTGGCGGTTGGCGCAAAAGCGGTTGTAGTTCGTTGATCCGCTTTCATTGCCGGCCTGCATCGATGCTTCGAAGTCGCGGCAGGCCGCATCCAGGTCGCCCAGCCCCCGGTAACTTGCCCCGCGGAGGTTTAACAGCGACGCATCCTCCGACTCACCCTCCTCAAAGATCCGTTCAATATTGTCAATGCAATCCTGGTATTGAGCCAGGTGGTAATGCGCAATAGCACGCATCCGCCATACATTCTCCTCGAACGGAACCTTTTCCAGGTATTCATTTAACAAAGGCAGCGCACGCTGATAGTCGCCGTTCTGATAGTACGGCAGTGCTTCATTGTACAGGTGCCTGTGTGGTTCGACAAACTTTCTGAACGTCAGAAACCGGTGTTGCCTCTGCACCAATGAGTCGCGCGGCATGATCTGCAATGCCTGGTCGATGAGTTCATAGGCCCTGTCTGTGTCACCCCGGCGGTTATAAATGTTGGTGGTGATGATCCACGCGTTGGCGGTACGACGGTCTCTCTCCAGGTAATCCTCCATGATCTCCAGCACCTCGTCTTCCCTGTCCATCTGTTCAAGCAGGTTGGTCATCAGATGTACATTCCTGAAGTACATGGGCTTTGCCTGGTAGGCCAGTTGCGTGTAATAGAGTGCACTGTCGGGCATGTCCATCTCCTGAAAGCAGATAGCCATGAAATACTCCCGCCGGCTGTCGAACGGGTTGGTGGTGTCATACCTAATCTCCTCCAGCGCCTCTTCAAAACGTTTCTCCTGGATCAGGTACCTTGCCTTTAAGGTTTGGATGGATTCACCCCAGGCACTGATGTTTGGGATTGGTGGGAAGTCTGTCAGGAATCTGTCGGCAGGCTCTGTCAGGTTGCCTCTCATGATCTCCTGATATACAACGCGCTGCACCTTCGAAGACTGATAGTTCTGATATAGCACCCATGATGCTGCTGCCATCAAACACAACCCGGCTACAGCAGCTGTGCTAACCATCCACGGCTTTACCGGTGGCAGGTCTTTGGTGCCCGTTGAAACATCGGCACCAGCCAGGATCGCTTCGCTGCGTGAGGCCCTGTTGCCTGTTTCATTTTCGTCGGATGGTGATGTGGTATCAGCACCTGATGCGCGGTTCATATAGTAAGACCCTGAAATGCCAATGGCCAGGTACAGGGCATACAAGATCACCATCTCCGGCCGGTCGTGTGGGAAGTTGAACATGGCGTCAAAGCTGTAAAAGATCAGCCCGGATGTAGCTAAGAACAAGTACCTGTAAAGGATTTCCGACTGCCTTCGGTGAAAGTACGCCTTAAGGAAAGCCCATCCCACGAAAAAAAAGATGCCAATATAGAGTAAACCGGATATCAGGCCCTTTTCTGCAGGGATTTCCAGGAAGTCGTTGTGGGCCTTGTAGGAGTATATGAAGTTGGGCTTCGTCTGGTTCTCGTATTCGAGAACCCGCAGTTTCCAGTTGCCGGGACCGACGCCAAGCAACGGCTGCTCCTGAATCATGTTGAGCGACCATTGCCAGGCACTAAGCCGGATGCGGGTGGAGCCGTCTTCGACGTTGATGCTCGCTATCTGCTCGCCGATGCCGGCAGCAGCGCGGCCACCCCGTTGCGGATACAGATACGACTGTGTAAGGCTGAAGATGGTCAGGGCAAGCACCAGGGCAGCAACATAACCGCCCATAACCTTCAGGTGATGCCTGTCCTTCTCGCGGTAGTAATTGATGGCAGAGTAGGCAATAAACAACACCGTGACGATGATCAAACCGACATAAAAGGCACGTGCCGCCATGAAAAATGTGGCGGTGATGCCCATCATCATTCCAATCCATCCCAATCGTTTTAACCAGGCCTTCTCAAAAATATACAGCCACAGGGCAAAGGGTATCTTGACGAACAAGGCAGAAGCCAGGATGTTTTTGTTAGAGTACACCGACTTGATGTCGCTGATACCTCCTATATCACCACGGATAAATTCCCCTATATAATAGAACACGGATATGGAGTCGAACAGCAATATACCGGTAACGACAATGGCGATGATCCGGATAAAACGCAGATCACGGGTGATCAGCATCGACAACAGGAAGGTGGCAGAGAATACGGAGAAAAATTTGGAAAAATACAGGATCGACTCCAGGATGTTGATCGACTGTACAAAAGTAATTAGCGTGATCACCAGCAAGCCTCCATAGGCCAGACCGGCCTTTGTGGTGAAAAATGTGCCAAAGTATCCGGGGTTCTGACGGGTCTCTTTGTCGGTAAGAAAGTATATGAACGCCAGCAGGTTTACCAACGAGAGCGATAAAAACTTGGTGGCATTGGTGTCGAGCGCCATCATGTTGGGCGTAAAGGTGGTGATGAAGATATACATCAGCACCAGAATAGCAGCAGGAATGCTTAGCAGGTTGGTCGACTGGCCTTTCTGTTTTTGTTTCTTTCTTGCCCTGTAGGCTTGTAACTCCTGTTCTCTTGTTGATGCTTTGTTTTGTGTTGAGGTGTCATTCTGCTGTCGCTGATCCCTCTTGATATGGTGTTTATTTTGCTTTTTACGGCTCATGGCTTGGAAGTTGGCGATGCCGGTATAACGGCTGCATGTTTTCAAGAAACCCTAAAGTTACTATATTTTGTTTTTTCGCCACGTTTTTTTCCAAACATTTCAACAATTCAACGATTCAACAATTCAACAATTCAACGATTCAACAATTCAACGATTCAACGATTCAACAATTCAACAATTTTTTTCCAAAGAGAAAAAAATTATTTGCAATAATGTTGCAAATGCATTATATTTGCGTATGCTTAACGATTGCATTAGGGTTTGATTCCAGTTATCACATTGAAAGGGATTGCGTGTTGAAGACGTTGTATATTACCATAGTTGCCATAGCCAATATCTTGATAATAAATCTGTTTGTAGTTCTAGCCTCAGACATGACTTCTGAATCAGGTGATGGAGCGATTCACGGGCAGGTGTTTGGAGATGCAGGCCAGGTATTAAGGGGGGCCAGTGTCATTCTCGTGGAGTTGCAGACCATTACCACCACCGATGCTGAGGGAAAGTTTGTATTCAGGGGGTTGCGCGATGGCTTATATACTGTGCAGGCGAAGCACCTGGGGTATGCCTCTGCAAGCTTCCGGGTAGCTGTTGCTGAGGCCTATGCAGAGATGTTCATCATTCTGCAACCCACCCATATTGAGCTCAGCGAGGTGGTCGTGCAGGAAAGTGCCACGGGCATGGTACAGCCTGAACAGTCGCTGAGTGTGACGACTGCCAACCGGCAATACTTGTCTGAATCTTCGTCGATGACGTTGATGCAAACCTTGCAGCGGATTCCCGGCGTACAGTCGATGGATATCGGCACGGGCATCTCGAAGCCCCTGATCAGGGGTCTGGGCTTTAACAGAATGGTTACGGCACAGGACAACATCAAGCAGCAGGGACAGCAGTGGGGGGCCGATCATGGACTGGAGATAGATGTATACGGAATAGAAAGGGTAGAGGTTCTTAAAGGGCCGGCATCTCTGGTGTATGGGTCGGATGCCATTGGTGGCGCCTTAAATATCAGGCCTGCTGTGGTGCCGCAGGAGAACACCACCAAATCTGAGTTTGTAGCCACTGCCCGCAGCAATAACGACCTGCTGGGAGGTTCTGTGATGACGGCCCTGAACCGCAGTGGTCGTTTTTTACGTGTCAGGGTCAGCTATCAGGACTATGGCGATTACCGTGTTCCGGCCGACGAATTTACGTACAACAACTGGGTCATGTCTATTCCGGGCAAGCGGCTCAAGAACACCTCGGGCAACGATATGGGGGTGTCTCTCACTGCTGGTATCCGCAAGGCCTGGGGTATCTCCAGGATCACGGCAAGCACATTTAACCAACAGGCCGGATTCTTTCCCGCCTCGCATGGCATCCCCAATCCGGGCTCTTTGCTGGAACCGGGCCACCCCCGACGAACCAGCTATCCCATGCAAGAAGTGTCTCACCTCAGGCTGGTGTCGAACACCATTCTGCTGATGGGAAAGAACAGGCTGGAGACCGACATTGGCTTTCAACAAAACCACCGCCGTGAGCTGAACCCACCACATGTGCACGGTGCCGGACCGCTGCCCAACAGCAATACAGAGCTGGAGTTAAAGCTGAATACATTGTCGCTGAACCTGAAATACCATCACCAGGCTTCATCCATTCGCACTATGATCATCGGGATGAGTGGCAGTCTGCAGGATAACCAAAGAGGGGGATACAATTTCTTGTTGCCCGACTACCGGCAAGGTGACATGGGGATTTTTGCCATTTCGAGATGGAACATTCATGAGCGGCTGTTCCTGAATGCAGGCCTGCGATCCGACATATCTGCCGTGACCATTACAGGGTATGAAGAACCCGTCTGGAAGGATTCACAAACGATTATTGGCTATGTTGACAGGGCACCTGATCTCAGAAGGAACTACTTAAACCTGGCCGCAAGTGCGGGGGCCTCATGGATGCTGAATGACAGATTGAACCTTAAACTCAATACCGGTTCCAGCTTTCGAAACCCCAGTGCCATTGAGCTGTCGGCCAACGGCATCCACCATGGCAGCTTCCGCCACGAACTGGGCGATACCACCCTAAATCCCGAAAAGGCCTGGCAACTCGATCTGGCTGTCAGCTATACCGCAAAGGCATTCTATATAACCGTTAGTCCGTTTCTGAATTATTTTCAGAATTACCTGTTCCTGAACCCCAGCGGACAGTTTTCTCCATTGCCTGGTGCCGGTCAGATATACCGCTTCAGCCAGGCCGAAGCGCTACATATGGGTGCTGAGGTGTATGCCGACTGGCATGTTACCCATGCCATACACACATCAGTAGCCTCAGAATGGGTGTGGGCACAAAATATCGACAACCAATACGCCCTGCCGTTTACCCCTCCGGCATCCTTGCTGGCGGAGCTTAGCTATATCTGGCGTTTTGGCGCGCATAGCCACTACCACGCAGGGGAGTCTGTTCAGCATGGTCGAGCCGAAAGGAAAATACCAACGGAGTCCATCAAAATCCTTGGCTCAGTGCGGATGACCGCTGCCCAGAACCGGGTGGCCAGAAATGAACCTGCCACCCCCGGGTATGTATTGGTGAATGCAGGCATTCAATCTGCCATTCAAATAGGCAATGCCCCGGTGGAGCTGCAACTGATGGTAAACAACGTGTTCGATGTGCTGTACAAAAACCACCTGAGCTTTTACCGCAGGCTCGAACTGCCCGAGCCGGGAAGGAATGTGAGTCTTAAAATAAGAATGGAGTTGAAGAGTTGA
>SKYG01000012.1 GCA_007128045.1 Bacteroidales bacterium
AAATTGCTGTCATAGCGTTCAGTACTATCTTTCTTTTCCTGGGTTGCAATATGCGCCCAAAAAATGACATCACCGTTTTTCCCGCTTCAAAAAAAGCAACTCTGAATGAAATCGGTATTCCGAACGTTTTAGCGGTACCAATGGAGCTTGTAATTCTCGATGATAAGATTATAATTTATGATATGCTTTCTGAATGGATATTCAAAATTTTTTCCAGAGAGAGTTTTGATTTTAAAGGAGATTTAATCATGCGAGGAAGGGGACCCATGGAAGAAGTAGACGTTTCGCCATATTTCAGAAGATATGGGAATGACACTTTTCTTTACAAAAGCACTGGCACCGTAAAAGTTGCTGAAATACATTCCAACAATAGAGATTTGAATTATGTTATCATTGATGAATTTGCTTTGCCTGCGGATATGCATTATGATGACGATTTTTTTCTGTTAAACGACAAACTCTTCTCATCTATTACCTTTCAATCGATCGCCAGGGATTTTAGATGTTTTGACATTGATGCCAATAGTACCTACGAGTGGGGAGAATTACTTCCCCTGCGCAGACCAAAATCTTTGCATCCAGATGACATATTCTATCTTGCCAAGTTTACAACAGTGAATCCTGACCAAAATCTTTTAGCCGTTGTTTATCAGAACCTTCCAATACTTAGAATTTATTGCATTAATAGTGTCCGGGCGCTTTCTCAACAACATATGGCCGATGGTTCAGATAACATAAAATATTTTAAAAGAAATTCTTTTGGAGAAGGATTTCTCACATATTATGGGCGCATAAAATCAACCAAAGAATTTATTTACGCACTTTACCCAGGTACTGGTTTGTCCTGGGATGATGAAAATATTCCTGACTTAGCAACTGTTATTCATATCTGGAAATGGGACGGAACACCGGCGATGAAGCTTGAGCTTGACCGACCCATCTTTTCGTTTGACGTTACCCCCGACAACAAGCAGCTAATAGCCTCCTCAATAGTAGATGTTGACAAGCTTTTCGTGGCTGAGATACCATGGGATTAATTGATTATAACAAATTAAGTTAGTGTCCCGCTTATTGTGTGGTTGAGAAGAACAGACGAGACTGGTTGTTGTCAAAAGTGATAACAATAGGTCAAATAAATTTATAATTTAGCGGCATAACGAAATAATTAATATATTTAACCACAATATATCAATATACACCCGTATTTGCCGTTTTTCACCTGCTCGCCACACAGACCATTTGATCATCTATAAAGAATAAACCATGAGAAGGTATTTCATCACCATTGCATTGTTCATACATAGTTTTACCTCCTTGTCCTCACAGGAAAAACTGCACCTCACCCTGGATGATGTGTTAACGCTTGCCCGTGAACAATCACTTCAGACATTCCTGAATCAGCATTATTATATGGTTGACTATTGGGCATACCGCAGCTTTAAGGCAGACTTTCTGCCATCGGTAAACCTGAGGGCAAATCCATTGGGATATTCCAATGTGTCACGTCTGCGATACAACTCTTTAACCCAAACCGATGAATTTGTTCGTACCGAGAATCTTACATCCGACATGGTACTTGAAGTGTCTCAGAAACTGGCAGCTACCGGAGGAACGTTCTTTATGCAATCTGAACTGGGACGAATTGAAAATTTTGGCTTGAATAACTTCACTCAATACTCATCCGTGCCCTTCAGAATTGGCTATCAACAGGAACTGTTTGGCTTCAATCCCATGAAATGGCTTCGTAAAATTGAACCGCTCAAATTTGAAAAAGCCAGGCAAGAGTATCTTGAGTCAGTTGAAGATATGCATATTGCCGCAGTCCGTTACTTCTTTGCGATGGCCAGGGCTGCCGTTAGACAAGAGACGGCCTCAACAAACCTCGAAAACAATAACAACCTCCTTCAGATAGCACACAATCGCTTTGAGCTGGGAACCGTAACCCGTGAGGAATTGCTTGACTTGAGATTATCAAGCAACAATGCCGCAATCGTGCTACAGGAATCCAACCTGGAATACCGTGAAACAAAAGAGAGCCTGCTGAATTTTCTGATGCTGCCTATCGATACGGACATCGAAATACAACTGCCTAACAACATCCCTGTAACGCAAGTGGATGTCGGGATTGTGCTTCACAATGCCTTTGCCAACAACCCGGAGATACTGCAATTGGAACAGCAAGTCCTTGAAAGCAAAAGAAATGTTGAACAGGCCAAAACAGCCCGCCACTTTCGCGCCAATGTCAATGTTTTTTATGGTATGAGTAAGGATGATGGTGATTTGTCGCGAAGCGGACATATCGATAATGTCTATAGTGGAGATTTTAACAACCACCAGCGGATATCATTGGGCATCAATATCCCTATACTTGACTGGGGAAGAAATAAAGGACACTATGAAATAGCCTTATCGCAACAACAAATTGCCGAAACTGCTGCACAGCAGTCGCTGCAGAAGTTCGAACAAAAGGCTGTAACAGATGCTATCGCTTTCAATATACAGAAAGCACGTGTTGAGTCAGCTGCCCTTTCCGATACCCTGGCCGCAGAAAGTTATGAATTGACCATGGCAAGGTTTCGCGGTGGACAGGCGGATGTGTTAAGGCTTACCTCTTCTCAAAGTGCGAAGGATAACGCACGGCTGCAATACATCAATACCTTGTCTGAATATTGGGAAAGTTATTTTCTGCTCAGACGCCTGACATTATACGATTTTGAAAATAACAGGGTCATAGAGTTTAATGAAATGGAGTTATAGTATAAAACAATATAAATCATAATGACATGCCTGAACATCCGATTCTTCTCACAATAAAAGTCATGTTGCTGGCCGCATGCTTATCGGCAATTGTATCATGCCGTCAACAGAGCGGTGACGATTCTACCGCCCTTGCGCGTAGGGCACACTATGCAGAGCTTATTGAAGTGAGTACTACCCCCGCAAAAAAGGGCAATTTCTCAATGGAGCTTATTACAAACGGCCGCCTGAGTGCAATAAATAAGGCTACAGTGCTATTCAGGGTGCAGGAATTGGTCAGGGAAGTTCATGTGATCAACGGCCAGAGAGTAAGAAAAGGTGAACTACTGGCTGTGCTGGAGGAGTTCCCCTTTGTGTCGAGACTCGAGAGGGCCCTCGACCAGGTTGAGAAAACCAGGCTGGAACTGGAAGACGTGCTGTTAGGTTATGGCCATTTCTTACGCGATAGTGCCCAGGTATCCGAACATATCTGGAATATGGCAAAAATAAGAAGCGGGTATAATGCCGCCATGAACGAGTTGGCCGAAGCGCGATATCAAATGAATGGCACCAGGATCGAGGCTCCTGTTGCCGGAGTGGTTTCAGGACTGGAGGTCAAACCCCATAACCACAGTTCATCCTATGAAAAATTTTGTGTAATTGTTGATAATACACGCCTGGAAGCCAGATTTCCAGTTCTGGAGTCGGAAACATCGATGGTGGCCAGAGGGCAACCCGTGGAGGTAAGGCCCTATGCAAACAGGAGTATATCATATACAGGTACTGTAACAGGTTTTGACCCAAGTGTTGATGAGCGGGGGATGGTAATGGTAAGGGCATTGATAGAAAACCCCGGTGGCGAACTGCTGGATGGAATGAATGTGCAGGTAATCCTTAAAAAGGAAATACCCAACCAGATCATTGTCCCGCGTGATGCGCTGGTGCTAAGGCAGGGAAGACAGGTGGTCTTTACTCTGGAAGATAGTATCGCACTTTGGACCTATGTTGAAACTGGTTTTCAGAATAGCAGGGAGTATACCATAAATAGCGGCATTATCGAGGGACAGGAGGTTATTGTGTCAGGTAATTTCAACCTGGCACATGAAACCCCGGTAAGGAAAGTTCAACAAGAGGATAATCGCTAATAACGATTATATTTTATTCAAACCGGACAACTCAGGTTTTTGCATGTATAATCTATACAGGTTAGGTACAGAAGATTAAAGATGCTGAAATGATAAATGCAGGGTTCAATAACAGGCAGCCAGGCCTCCTTCCATGGGGGATGTCAGCATTTACTACCAATATCATTTTCGTGGTGTTGATAATTGGCGGTATTGCCCTCGCCCCGCTCACCTCATTCAAGTTTAAACCAACCCGTGCACTGCCTTCGATATCGGTGAGCTATAACTGGCCAAATATTAGTGGCAGGGTTATTGAAATGCAGGTTACCGGCCCCCTGGAATCTGCCTTTTCTACAGTTAGGGGAATAAGAAACATCAACTCCGTATCTTCCAGAGGCAGCGGCAGGATCAATATGGCGTTCGACAAAACTGCCGACATGGATGCGATTAGGTTCGAGATCGCTGCGCTTATTCGTCAGGTGTATCCTAAGCTGCCTGAAGGCGTGAGCCGGCCTTCGCTGACCCTAAACAGACCCGGCGAAAACGAACCACCCCTGATAACCTATACCATTAATGCCAAAACAACGGTTTTTACCATTGGTAAGTATGCTGAAGATGTGATCAAAAGGCGGCTGTCAGATATACCGGGAGTGTATTCAATAGATATTACCGGTACACTTCCCTATGAATGGGAACTGAAATATGATGCTGACAGGATGCAGGAGCTTGGCATTGACCATACAAAACTTCGCGCATCTATTAACAACTACCTTAGCGTACATGAAATGGGTCAGGTGCTGCTGGATCGGGACGGGGATACGGAAAACAGGATCAATCTGCTTTTCAGAGGAAACCCGGGCGACAACTTTAACTGGGAACATATTCCGGTTGCAGTTTCAGGCGGAAGAATAGTGAAACTGACCGAAGTGGCACAGCCCTGGTACGTTGAGCAGGCTCCCAACTCTTATTACCGCATTAACGGACTGAGTACCGTGAATATGATAATTACCGCGGAAAAAGGCGCCAACCACCTGAACGTGGCAAAGGAGGTGAAAAACAGGATGAGCCGTCTGCGGGATGAACTGCCCGCAGGATTCTCAATAACCGTAGCCCGCGATTCAACAGAGTTTCTAAGAGGTGAGCTACGAAAGAACATATTTCGTACCTCCTTTTCCCTGGTGGCACTCCTGATCTTTATATACCTGGTAACCCTGCAACGACGCTACCTGTACATTGTCGCCATAAGCCTCCTGGCAAACCTGATCATTGCCTTTATCTTTTATTTCATGCTCGGTGTTGAGATACACCTCTACTCACTTGCTGGGATCACTGTGTCTTTGGGGATTCTGATCGACAATACCATCGTGATGATAGACCATCTGCGCCATAAGAAAAACCTGAAAATATTCATTGCCCTCCTGGCTGCAACCCTTACCACCATCGGTGCGTTGACAGTGGTCTTTTTCCTTAAGGAAAGCCAAAAGGTAGACCTGGTAGATTTTTCAATGGTTGTTATCATTAACCTCTCGATATGCCTCTTTATTGCCTTGTTTTTTGTACCCGCCCTTATGGAGAAGATGCCGCTGCGTACCAACCATACATCCAGGATGTTGCGTAGAAAAAGGCGTGTGGCAGCATTCAACGGTTACTACCGGCGTTATATTGCATTTGGCCGACGCTTCAGATTCGCTTTTATCATTGCCGCGGTACTGGCATTTGGCTTGCCTGTATTCTGGCTCCCGCAAAAAGTAGAAGGTGAAAAGTGGTACCATTCCCTTTATAACACCACCCTGGGTAGTGAAAAATATATCAAATCCATAAAGCCTGTAACCGACAAGGTACTTGGAGGAACGCTCAGGCTCTTTGTCTATCACGTATCGGAACGGTCATTCTTTACACAGCCCGAACGTACCACCCTGCACGTCAGGGCTTACCTCCCTGAAGGGTCAACCATTATACAGGCAAATACGGTGATGGAGGATTGGGAGAATTTCCTGGCGCGCTTTGATGAGGTTGAGCAATATCATACCAGAGTGAATGGACCGGAAAGTGGCAGTATAGAAATTCATTTTTATCCTGAACATGAAAATACCTTTTTCCCTTACCGGCTCAAAAGCCTGCTTGAGCAAAAGGCTATCTATTCAGGAGGTGCCGATTTTACGGTGTTTGGCGTGGGACAGGGTTTCTCAAACAGGTTTTATGAAAGAGCAAGCCCCGGCATCAGAATCACCGGCTACAACTACGACATGCTTTCCAACTATGCCACGCAGATTGTTGCAAAACTCGAAGCACAACCCAGGATACAAAAAGTGCACATGCAATCAAGCCGGAATTACTGGTCCCTTGACCTGAGAACAGAATATCACATGGAGTTTGACAGGGGCTCCCTTGCAAGACTGGGATATACCATCCCCAGTGTTTATTCATACCTCCGCAGCCTCTTTATTCATGATTCAGGCCCTTTTGGAGGAAATATTCAGGGAGAGTATGTGCCCATGCGGTTAAAAGCAAAAAATGCTGAACAACTGGGACTATGGGAAGTGGAAAATACGATGATCGGCAGCAGCAGAGGCCATGCTTTCAAATTAAACGAGGTTGCTGAAATTACAAGAACAAGGGCGCCAGATGCGGTTTTCAAGGAGAACCAGCAGTATTTTATAACCCTGATGTATGACTTCATGGGTCCATATGAACTGTCGAGAAGAGTAAGAGAAGGCGTAATAGATGAGGCCAACGGGTTTCTGCCATTGGGATTCAGGGCATTAGACCCGCAAAGGGGTATGACATGGAGGGTTGATGAAAAAAGACAATATGGCCTGTTACTCCTTGTCATATTGATCATATTCTTTATATGTGCCATATTGCTGGAGTCATTGCTGCAGCCCCTGGCTGTCATTCTTATGTTGCTGCTGTCATATATTGGCGTATTTCTCACATTTTACTTGTTTAACTTTAATTTCGACCAGGGGGGATACGCAGCCTTCCTGTTTTTGAGCGGCATCGTGGTTAACTCAGCACTGTATATCCTTAACGATTTGAATAACCTGCGCAAAAGCAATCCCTATCTGACGGTTATCGATATGTATATCAAGGCGTATAATGCCAAGATCATTCCCATATTGCTGACCGTGATATCCACCATACTGGGACTGACGCCTTTTCTTTTTGGTGGCAAAACCGAGTCATTCTGGTTCGCCCTGGCGGTAGGAACGATCGGAGGACTGGTTTTCTCTCTTCTTGTGTTGATGGTGTTTTTGCCGCTATTGATAAAATATGTGTCGCCTGAAAGATCTTCTGTGTCGCTGTACCTGCGAAACCTGTGCTGAGCTTAGTCGAAGTATCTGCGGGACACATAAATAACAGACTTTCGCGGATCGTTTGTATGTATATAAAACTTGAAATGGTACTATGGTAAAATTCCTTATTAATCGACCGGTTGCGGTAATCATGAGTTTTCTGGCGATGGTATTGCTGGGATTGGTAAGCGGTGGACTGCTCCCGGTGTCGCTGTTGCCTGACATACAAATACCGGAGATCACCGTTCAGGTTTCGCATCCCAATGCTTCGGTCAGAGAGCTGGAGAATACTGTGGTAAGGCCACTCCGACAACAACTGCTTCAGGTGGCTGGGCTGTCAGACATTGAGAGTGAGGTCCGCGATGGTAACGCAATGATACGTTTGCGTTTCACCCACGGCTCGAACATGAATTACCTCTATATCGAAGTCAATGAAAAAATTGATGCCGTAATGGGCAACCTGCCAAGGGAACTGGAAAGACCCCGTGTGATCAAGGCAAGCGCATCGGATATTCCGGTTTTCTATCTTAATATATTTATGAACAGAATAGATCAGGATCAGGACCTTTCCCAATTTCTTGAGCTGAGTGAGTTTGCCGATTGGGTTATTCGCAAGCGAATCGAACAATTGCCGCAGGTGGCCATGGTCGATGTAAGCGGTTTGGTATACCCTGAAGTTTCTGTAGTGCCTGATCAGGGGATGATGACAGGCCTGGGTTTGACACATGATGATATCAGGCAGATGATGGAGCAGAACAACGTGACCCTCGGGAGCCTCATGGTGCGCGATGGCATCTACCAGTATAACGTAAGGTTTACCTCAACACTGCATAATGTTGAGGATATCGGGAATATCATGATCATGGCTTCAGACAGGCTGTTTAGACTAAAAGATCTGGCAAAGATAAACGTACGCCCAAGAAAACCGGAGGGCCTCTTTCACTGGAACGGCAGGCCTGCTGTCACAATGGCCGTTATAAAGCAAGCCGAAGCCCGTATGAGCGACATGAAAGCGGCGATGAAAAACCTTACATCAAGGTTTGAAAAGGATTACCCCCAGATGCGTTTTGAACTTTCGCAGGACCAGACGGGTATATTGGACTATACCATCGGAAACCTGAGAAATAACCTGATCCTCGGGGGCAGCCTGGCAATTATCTTGATGTTCCTGTTTCTGAAGGATGTAAGGTCGCCGTTGCTAATTGCCATGAGTGTACCTACCTCACTTATTATCAGCTTGCTGTTTTTCAAGCTGACGGGCCTGTCACTCAATATCATTTCCCTGTCGGGTTTGATACTCGGAGTGGGTATGATGATTGACAATTCAATCATCGTTATAGACAATATCACCCAGCACATGGAACGTGGCCACCCGCTTCACGAAGCATGTATAAAGGGTACCAATGAAGTTATCCGGCCACTGATATCATCTGTACTGACTACCTGTGCGGTGTTTATCCCCCTGATCTTTCTTAGCGGCATTGCCGGAGCCCTTTTCTACGATCAGGCAATAGCAGTGGCCTCAGGACTGGCTGCGTCACTAATCGTGTCAATAACGCTAATTCCGGCATTGTATCACCTGATTCATTATAAAACCCGAAACAAGTCCGGCTTGAAGAAGTTCCATTCTTTTCAGGTGTTCAAACTCGAGAATGCCTATAACCGAGGATTCGACCTGGTGTTTAAGTACCGCCGTCTTGCCATGGTTGGTTTTGTATTGTTATTGTTGATTGCCGGAGCACTGTATACCATGTTGCCCCTGCAAAAGATGCCACCGCTTAAGCAGATAGAAATGGTCATGAAGATCGACTGGAACGAAAGCATCCATCTTGACGAGAACACCTCAAGGGTATCGTCACTGATCAATCACCATGATGAGATGATTGTAGAATCGGCCGCTTTTACCGGGCGGCAACAGTTTCTGCTCGGACGTGACATTGATAACGATATAACCCACGCCTATGTCTATCTGAAATCCCATGATCAACAGTCACTATCTGCGCTCAGGGAAAACATACTTGCTACCGTTGCCAGTCGCTATCCCCTGGCAAGAATCGGCTTTGAGCCTGCAACAAATGTGTTTGATAAGATCTTTGAATCACAACAGCCCCCCCTGGTTGCGAAAATTACCAGCGTTCAGGGACAAAGGGTGCCGGAAGTGAAAAAGATCAGGCACATTGGACGGATGATTGCCGGTGCCCACCCTGATGCTGAAATTAACCCATTGCCATTGGGTGAGAATATTGTTTTAGGGGTGTATCCTGACAAGCTATTGCTATACAAGGTGAATCAAACCCACCTTTACGGTCAGATAAAAACGGCACTTGATCAGTACGAGATAGGCCGGTTAATGGCCGATCAGACTCTGGTGCCCATTGTTTTGGGGGAGGAGGAACGGCTGATTGAAGATATCATTAACACCCTGCTGGTACGAAATTCTGAAGGTGCCCACATTCCCGCCACAGCACTTGTCAGCATGCACCGGGAGGCCGGTTACAGCTCCCTGGCTGCAGGCAGAGAGGGAGAGTATATACCTGTAATATTCAGCAATCCGGGAAACAGAACCGGGATGCTTATCAGCAGTGTGGAGCAGCTTGTAAGGCAAGACCCTGAACTTGATGTGAGCTTTTCTGGCAGCTGGTTTGAAACGCGCATGCTGATGCGTGAGATGCTGCTCGTGGTGCTGATCTCTCTGCTGCTTCTGTATTTTATCCTGGCAGCTCAGTTCGAATCGCTGCTACAGCCCCTCATTGTGATGCTGGAGATACCAATGAACCTGGCAGGGGTGTTCCTTGCCCTGTTTATTGCCGGGGCAGGTATCAATATCATGTCAATGATTGGTATCGTGGTAATGGCAGGTATCGTGATCAACGACTCCATCCTAAAGATAGACACCATCAACCACCTGAGGGCTGACGGCATGTCGCTCATGGATGCGTTGCATACCGGCGGTACCAGAAGGCTGAAACCTATTGTGATGACAAGCCTCACCACCATTCTCGCCCTGACACCCACACTCATTGGCAAAGACATGGGCTCGGAGTTGCAGGAACCCCTCGCCCTGGCAATCATTGGTGGCATGGCAATGGGTACTGTTGTCAGCCTGTATTTTATCCCGCTGGTTTACTGGTTTTTTTATAACAAGACTCCGGAAGCCTCAACACTCACTCAATCACCGTAACCCACCCATGCTCATCAGCTTCATCCCCATACTGGATGCCCTGAAGCTTTTGAAACAGCTTGGTGGACCAGGGTCCGGCCTTGCCATCTTTGCTGAAGGTGTAGATTTTGCCACTTTCTCGTTCAACGATTGTTCCTATCGGAGAGATGATAGCGGCTGTGCCGCATGCCCCGGCTTCTTCAAACTCTGCAAGCTCCTCAACAGCTACCTGCCTGCGCTCAACCTTCAACCCCAGATCTTCTGCCAATCGCATAAGACTCATGTTTGTTATGGAGGGCAGGATAGAGTCAGACTTGGGTGTGATATACGTTTTATCCTTAATGCCGAAGAAATTGGCAGGACCGGCTTCATCAATGTATTTCTTTTCTTTGGCTTCTAAAAAGATGACGGATGCAAACCCTTCGCTCTTGGCTCTTTCAGAAGCTCTCAGACTGCCGGCATAATTTCCCCCTACCTTGATATGTCCTGTGCCAAGTGGCGCTGCACGGTCTATATCGCGAATGACCTGCATCTTTACCGGGTTAAACCCTTCCTTGAAATATGGGCCAACAGGTCCAACGAATACCATGAACATATACTCATTGGCCGGACTGACGCCAATCTGGACGCCGCTACCTAATAGCAGCGGACGAATATATAACGCGGCCCCGTGACCATATGGCGGTACAAATCGCTCATTAAGTTTTACAACCTTAAATACCATCTCCTTGAACAATGTTTCAGGCACTTTGGCCATGAGAATGCCTTCGGCAGATCGTTGCATACGTTTTGCATTCTCTTCCCAGCGAAACAACCTGACCTTTCCGTCTTTTCCCCTGTAGGCCTTCATGCCCTCAAAGGCCTCCTGACCATAATGAAGACATGTTGCCGCCATATGCATGTTAACGATCTCAGATGATGAAATCTCTATCTCCCCCCATTTCCCATCACGATAATAACAGCGGAGGTTGTAATCTGTTTTGAAATACCCGAAAGGCAGCTTTGACCATTCAATTTCGTGCATGACAATCTGAATTTATAGGTTGATGTGTGTTTTTTTTGTCTATGGCGAAATTATGAATAATTTTTTGTTTTTGGCTGATCGCGATGGTAATTTTTCCCACACCTGTCATTTCGAGCGAAGCGAGAAATACCCTACAGATCGAAGGTTCCCATGTTACGAGGTTACGGGGTTAAGAGAATTAACCGCAAAGGAACGCGGAGTGATTCGCAGAGCACGCTGTATAGGCCGGGCTTGACCGGCCTTCAATCACACTGGCATTGCCCTGTAGGGACAGGGCTTGACCTGTCCGACATGATATTCTGGCAGGTGATATGTATCAACAGGGCTTGACCTGTCCGACATGATATTCTGGCAGGTGATGCGTATCATCAGGGCTTGACCTGTCCGACATGATATTCTGGCAGGTGATGTGTATTAACAGGGCTTGACCTGTCCTCACAGGGTTACATGTTTACTGCGCTTTCTAAATTCTCAATTCTCAATTCTCAATTCTCAATTCTCAATTCTCAACGCTCAGCGCTAATTTCTAAAGGCGCTCAGCGCTAATCACTCCCCAATGGCATTCAGCAACTCCACCATCTTATTGCGCATGGCAGCAGGGCTGCCGTCATAGTCGTTTACGATCAGGGCAAAGGCTGCCGGATGGCCGTTCTTTAACCTGGTATAGCCTGCATACGACCTGACATTTCCCAGAAAACCACTTTTTGCCTGTAGGATACCCTCTGATGGTGTATTCCTGAAAAGGTTGGTGAGTGAACCGGTTCTGCCCGCTACAGGGAGGCTGTTGATTAAATATGGCGATATGTTGCTGTTATGGCTATGCACCAGCATGTTAACGATCAGCTCTGTCGTTATCCGGTTCGATGGCGACAGTCCGCTACCATCATGAAGCCGCATGCCTGAGATGTCAATCCCATGTTGTTTCCATAACTCGTATATGGCCTTGGTGCCGGCTTCCAGGCTACCTGTGCCGGAGGTGGCAAGACCCAGGGTCTTTACGATATTCTCAGCATACACATTCACACTTTCCATATTCGTGCGGAAGATGATCTCCGGCAGGGTGGGGGAATGCCATTGGCATAGCGAGGTTCTTGGCTTTGATGCGGATAAACCTGCTTTAGTAGCTGTTCTAAGGGTATGCGCCTGGCCTGTGATGGCAATTCCGTTTTTCTGAAGCTGATCACTGAACCAGCGGGCTGCAAAAAGTGGCGGATCCGGCATGGATCCTCTTACCGAAAAATGCCTGCTCCCCAGAGGAACAGTGCCTGTGAGCAATCGATGCTGGATATACGGTGCCCCAAAGATATATACCTGATCGCCAGAGCCACGCTCGCCAGTTGTCACTTCGTTCACAAACACCAGTTCGTGCAGGTCTGGTTGTATATCCGAAATTTTTGCCGGTTCGCCAACTACCTGGCCTGCATCGAAAAACACCGTAAATTCATTTTCATGGATTGTAAGTCCGCTGGATCCTGCACCGAAGTAGTTGCCAATGTCTTCCCACAACCATTTGCGGGGTATCATGTTCGCGTCAAAGGCAGCGTCATCTGCTATTATATGGCCATCTATATGATTAATTCCCGCTGCTTTTATACTCCTTAAAAAATGACCTGATACTTTGCCAAGTGATAATGAATCACTCATCCGGCTTGATCCGAAACTGGGGTCTCCGCTGCCCTTAATGTAAAGATTTCCGCGTAGGATACCCTGGTGGTCGATGTGCCCGTCATACTGCAGTGTCGTGATATACCTATATTCAGGACCCAGTATCATCAATGCTGATATGGTTGTGACAAGCTTCTGAACAGAAGCCGGTGTAAGTGAAAGATGCTGATTGTGTGCCAGAACAGGTTGGCCGGTTACCATGTCAACGACAAAGACAGACCAGCCTGCATGCTTCATAGCCGGGTCGTTCTTAAACGCATTGTACCGGGCATGTAATTCAGGAGATTGTCGCGATTGGGATGACAATGTGCCTGGAAGCAACAAACAAATGACTGAAAGATAAAGCCAATAGATTCTGTTCATCCTGCTAGTGTTATTTTTTTACTCCTGCTGCTCAAGAAACAATATATCTGCTTAAATATGTGAGTCCACTCCGAAAAGTCTTTGCCCGCTGATTGCGCTGATTCTCGATGATTTTATTTGCCAAAAACGGAGAAGCTGAAATACTTTTTTGGATTGTTGCGGATATCTTCCAACAGGTATTCAAGTTGTTTTGTAGATGCTTCAAGAGTTAGGTACAGATCTTCATTGTTTAGCAGCATGCCTGCGGTACCTTCACCAGCTTCCAGGTTGTGTAGCAGATTGGAGAGTGATTGTAAGGTCTCATTGGTCTGTTTGAGGAGTGGAGAAAACTCCAAAGCAGCAAGGGTATCCGACACTGCAGAGAAGTTGTCAATGATGTTTGCTATAGAATTTTCATGATCCCGGATATTGGCAGCAATCGATTCAATATGAGCGAGGCTTTTATCCAGTTGATGCAAGCCGGAATTAATTTGTGATCGGGTTTCCTCGTTAAACAACATATTTAGAGATGCCAACAAGGTGTCGAGCCGTGTAATAACACTTACTGCCTGGTCTTTGACAGGTTCAATCATACCTAAGAGTTCATCCTGTATAGGAGGTTTGATCCTTCCCGGCAGTGTATCGCCATGTTGGAGGTAATCAGGTGTGTTTCCCAGAAGTAATTCAATCTCGAAACCACCAATCAAACTGGATGATTTCAATAAAGCAATAGAATTGGATGGGATATCAATATAGTCGCCAATAAGGCATTCAACAACCACCCGGCCGCTTCTGTCCTTATGAAACCCAATCCGGTTCACCTGTCCGATAGCAACACCGTTTACCGTAACGGGATGCGATTCAATAAGGCCATCTATCACAGGATAAACCACAAAAAATCGCTGTTGTTTTTTTAGCAGGTCTTTGCCTTTCAAATAATTAAATCCCCAAACAAACAGCAATAATGCTATTACACCTACTGCACCCAGAATAAACTCACGACGTATTTTCAAAATGTCTTTATAGTTAGATGGTTATTGATTGGAAGATTGAACACTCAACAGCCTGATAGCTTCCTGCGGGCTGATTCTTTCTTCTTTTTGGAATGCCACGACAAAGGCATCGGAAAACCCCTTGCGGTGCATCTCTTTTTGCAAGAGGACGGCACTTTCCAGTGTCTTTTCATTGCCTACGGTATATTTAAATAAGCCCTGGTGAACATAATGGTTTACGCCACTGAGGCCTTTAAATTCGGGCGCATCATCGGGTCTCTTGCGGCTGGAAACAGCTATCTGAACCCTGAAGTATATCTCACACTCAGATGAAGAAGGTTCTGAAGAATTAGCTGTGGCGGTTTCTGTAACAACCAAATCGCTGGTCCCTACAGAAATATTGGCATGTCCGGTATTGACTACATTTCCGGCATCATGACTGTGTTCTTCTTCAGCTTGGTTCTGAACAGCACCATTTGCTGCCAGATCACCGCCCTGATTTATAATGGCGGGGATGTGCGTGGAGTCAATAATTGAAGGAGGTTTATTTGGGGGATCAACATTTGTTGTCCCACCTGATAAATACTGAAGGCGGGCGGAGGCAATGTCGTCTTGCTGTTCTTTATAGTCACGGAATGCCCGGTATATGGCAGAGGCAATATATGCTTGTCCGGATTCAGACATCAGGTACTGTTCTTCTCTGGGGTTCGACAGAAATCCTGCTTCTACCAAAATGCCTGGCATGGTGATTTGATAAAGTACCAGAAACCCTGCCTGCTTAACGCCTCTGTCTATTCGTCTTGCCCGCTCCCTGAATTGATCCTGAACGAGTGACGCAACGGAAAGGCTTTGATCCAGATAGGCATTCTGGTATAGACTGAAAATGATATTTGCTTCCGGAGAATGCGGATCAAAGCCATCGTATGTATCCATATAATCATCCTCAAAAAGTATGGAGGCATTTTCTTTGCGGGCCACTTCCAGGTTGGCCTCACTTCTGTGAAGTCCCATCACGAATGTCTCGGTACCTATGGCTGTAGAAGACCGGCTGCTATTACAATGAATGGATATGAACAGATCTGCGTTATTTTCGTTAGCGATTTGTGCGCGCCTGAACAGCTCTACGAACTCATCCTTCTCCCGGGTATAAATAACCTTTACATCAGGCATATTTTCTTTGATATATTCTCCCAGCTTCAAAGAAATTGCCAGGGTGAGATCCTTTTCTTTGGAGTTCCGTCCTACGGCACCTGGGTCACGTCCGCCATGTCCCGGATCAATAACAACTGTATTGATGAAACCGTGACGATCAGCCAAGGCAACCTGAGTAGTCACCAGGGCAAGTAACAGAATACCAAAAATTATAAAGAAACGTTTCACTTATAATATGTCAAATTTAGTTAGTTTTGCCATGATTATTCGCCTACATAATAACGGTAATAGCGGCAAATAGTATACAAAAATAACACTAATTCGGTTTGCTGACAAAATTGGGATTCAAGTTTTCTCTCCTTTTATGGATTATTTCACTGATTGGAATGGTCACACAGGCGCAGGTTCCATTAAGTCCGGTGGAAGCAGATAGCTTGTTTCAGGATCCGTTAATATATGATATTGATACACTTGAAGTACAAGCCGACAGCTTGTTTCTGGTTCCCTTTTCTGCTGATATTGATACGCTTGATGTGCAGACGGAAAGACATACCGGTTCTGCAAACATATTGGATGCACGTGTCGATTATGCCGCGTCAGATTCAATATTCTTTGACCTGAAGAACCAGAAGGTGTTTTTATATGGAGATGCAGACTTAACCTATGGGAACATCCACCTTGTTGCTGCTTTTGTGGAGCTTGACTTCCGTACCAATGAGTTATTTGCAAAGGGTATGCCTGATTCACTGGGTGTCATGCAGGGAAATCCGGTTTTTACGGAAGCAGACCAAAGTTTTGAGTCGGCGGAGTTACGTTACAACTTTGAAACCAAGCGAGGGCGTACGGTCAATGTGATTACTGAAGAGGCTGATGGATTTGTTCATGGTCATTTTGTGAAAATTCAACCAGACAGGGTTGTTCACGTTGAAGATGGAAAATATACCACCTGTGATGATCCTGATCCACACTTTCATATAGGGTTCAGAAAAGCCAAACTGATACCGAACGACAAAATTATCACCAGTGTTGCCTTTCTGGTTATTGAAAAAGTCCCCATGCCTTTGATTATCCCGTTCGGGTTTTTTCCCAACAAACGGGGACAGGCATCCGGCATTTTAATGCCATCATACGGGGAAGCTGCCAACAGAGGATTTTACCTCGAAAATGGCGGATTTTACATGGGCATTAATGATTATGTAGACTTATCGCTGAGGGGTGACATATACTCCAGGGGTAGCTGGGGTTTACGGTTAGGATCAACCTATAGGGTTAGATATCGCTACAACGGAAACATTAATTTGAATTATGCCATCAATGTAATGGGGGAGAGGGATCTTCCCGGTTATTCCCGTAGCCGCGATTTTCGGGTTGTTTGGAGCCACAACCAGGATCCTAAGGCTCGCCCAAACAGTACTTTCAGAGCCAATGTCAATGCCGGAAGTTCGCAGTCGACACGCTTTAACCCTGAGTCGGAAAGGGATTACCTGTCCAATACTTTTTCCTCGAACATCTCTTACTCTGCCTCCTGGGCAGGAAGGTATAACTTCTCGGCCAATGCCAGACACAGCCAGAATACCATTAACAGGACGGTTGATCTGAACCTGCCGGAGATTGCCTTCAGTGTGAGCAGGATATACCCCTTCCGGAGAAGTCAGACGACAGGCAGGACACGCTGGTACGAAGACATCAACTTTACCTATTCGATGAATGCACGAAATGAAATCCGTGCTCCCGATTCATTGCTTTTTGAGCCTGAGACCTGGGCCCGAATGCGTAACGGAGTAAACCACGTTATCCCATTATCATACTCCACCAGGGTGCTGAATCATCTAAACTTCAGTACCAGTATGAATTATACTGAGAGATGGTATTTCAGTACCATCGAAAAATCCTGGGATGACTCCTTTATGCGCATCGTCGGCAATGATACTATTTACGGTAGAGAGAGAATAGACACCGTTCCTGGCTTTAAGTCGGCCAGGGATTTTAACTTTAGTACTGGCCTCAGTACAAGAATTTATGGCCAGATGGGATTCAGCAGAGGACCGGTCAGGGCTATAAGGCATGTGGTTTCACCCAGTGTCAGCCTTTCTTTCAGGCCTGACTTTGCCGATCCATTCTGGGGGTATTATAAGCAGTATTATAACCCGCAAAGAAATGAAGAGGTGAGGTATTCTATTTTCGAAGGTGCACTCTATTCTGGTCCGCAGCCAAACCGATCAGGCAATATGGGATTTAATATTACCAATAACCTGGAGATGAAGGTCAGAAACAGGAATGACACCGTGACGGGAGAGCGAAAAATATCTTTGATAGATAATTTTACTGTATCTGGGGGGTATGACCTGGCAAGAGACTCCCTTAATTGGTCAGATATACGACTTAGCGGTCGTACCCGGTTATTTGGAAACTTTGATGTATCTTATTCAAGTTCTTACACACTATACGCAAGAAATGAAGCAGGGGCTTACATCAACAGATATCTGTGGGATACTGAAAATAAGCTGTTTAGATTGAACAACACATCCTGGTCGTTAAGTTTCAACTATAATATCGGTTCAGATAGAGATGGAGCAGGAGGTCGGTCAGATATGGGTACAGGTGCCCAAATACCGGGTAGTCCAGGAATTAATGACCAGCTGTTGGACCCAAATGGAAATGGATTGGATGAGATGGATCATGAAATACCAGTGGCACAGGAAGGGATCGACTTTTCAGTTCCCTGGTCACTGAACTTTAGCTATTCATTTAATTATAACTCAAGGTATCAGCACCTGCAAAAGGAATATGACAGGTCATATATTCAGAACCTGAGTGTTTCCGGAAACGTGGCATTAAGCCCCAAATGGCGGGTAGGATTTCGTACCGGATTTGACTTTGATCGCAAGGAGATCACTTATACCTCAGTAGATATTTACCGGGATCTGCATTGTTGGGAGATGACACTTAACTGGATACCTTTTGGCTTTCGACAAAGTTACAATTTCACCATCAGGGTCAAATCATCAGTTCTTCAGGATCTGAAACTTACCCGCAGAACGCACCACCTCGACAGGATGTTCTGATACACGGAAAACCGACATGGCATAGAAGGTCGAAGGTCGAAAGCCGAAAGTCGAGGGTCAAAAAAAAAACAGAAATGATCGTTAACGACAAATGTTTTTAGGAAAAAAAATTCGAAAAATACCACTGTTTGAAAAAAAATTTGAATATTTGCACTTGAATTACAAACATGCCTGTTTGGCAATGTGTTTTTTGGTATTTAAGACTTACATTTGCATATTCACCTAAACGCTTTAGACCGATTATGAAAACAATTATTCAGATTGTGATGGTTATTATTATCGTAGTGCTGGTATATCTGATATATGACAGTATCATGGAGCCTGTACGTTTTAATCAGGAAGTTGCCCGCAGAGAAGCATTAATCATTCAACGACTTAAAGATATACGGGCTGCGCAGATTGCACACAGATCCAGATACCAGAGTTTTCTTGGAGACCTGGATTCGCTGGTATTGTTTGTAAAAAATGATTCATTACCGATCATTATGGCTATTGGTTCTGTGCCTGATTCATTGACTGAGTCTGAAGCCGTCCGTTTAGGAATTGTTCAAAGGGATACAATTTGGAAACCAGCAGTTGACAGCCTCTTCAGACGAACCAGATATCCTGTTGATTCATTACCTTATGTGCCCAGGAGCGACGGTAAGAGGTTTACAATGGAAGCCGGACAGATCGAACGGGGCCTTGTTAAGCTCCCCGTTTTTGAAGCTTTTACAATGCCGGAAGATTATTTGGGTGATATGGATAACTGGAGAACATATTACACCCGTACCGCAGGGTTAAAAGTTGGCTCTATGGTCGAATCTTCTATAGACGGGAACTGGGAATAGACATAAACTATACATATCATGTCTGGCCCATTAAGAAAAATAATCTCAGTTGTTGATAAGGATTTTCTGCCGGGCGCATCCGATAAGAGCATTTTATCCATCGAGTTTCAACCCGATGGATTTTCTTTTTCAATACTTGATACATTAAAGGCAAAGTACCAATTACTTGAAGTCTTTCAATCTGAGGATATGGATGGCTTCTTTGGTGATCCTGTAGAATTGCTGAAGTCAGTAATTCATCAAAGCCCATACCTGCAGAATGCCTATAAAGAAGTTATCTTGAATTATTATTCCCGTCATTTGTTGCTACACCCTGAGGAGGGATTCAAACGCGAAGATCAGATAACTTTGTATTCCTCCTTCCGAAAAATACCGCAAAAATACAAGCTCAGGATTGACAAACTCAGTAATTTAGGCGGTTATGGCCTTTATATCGTTCATGAAGAACTTTTAAAACTGTTGGATGTGAGCTTCCCTGGCCATACATTGATGCACACTGGAAGCGCCTTTATAGAAAATTACCTGGGATCAATTATGCCCGGCAACTTCAAGCCCGATATCATTCTGCATGTCAGACATACTAATTTTGAGCTGCTATTGATGGAGGATGGAGGACTTTCTTTTTACAGGCTATTTCCATACCAAAGCTTTGAAGATATACTTTTCTACTTGTTCTTAGTCTTACAAAATCAGAACAAAAAGGCTCAGGATATGGATATTATGGTTGTTGGTGAGATACATCCCAATTCAATAAATTTCAAACAACTGGTATCGTATTTTAACCAGGCCGGTTTAGCCGAAAGAGGCCATCGCTATCAGTACGCCCCAGGTTTTGAAAGTATTCCAGGACATTTTTACTATAATGTGTTAAATCATTTACTTTGAGAATTATAGGCGGTTCAAATAAAAGACGGATCATCAAAGTTCCTTCCGGCTTGCCGGTAAGGCCTACTACAGATCTGGCAAAAGAAGCTCTTTTTAATATTCTTAATAATCATTTCGATTTTGAAGCAATCAGGGTACTTGATCTATTCTCCGGCACAGGAAATATTGCTTTTGAGTTTGCTTCCAGAGGTGCACTGGAAGTCATTGCAGTAGAAAACAATAGCCGGTGTGTTACACATCTCCATAACACAATCAAAAGCCTACAGTTCGGGCAAATGGTTGCTGTTAAGGCAGATGCCCTTCGTTTTATCACCAGCTGCAGAAGTAATTTTGACATTGTATTTGCAGACCCCCCATATGAAATACCTGACATTGTATCCATTCCTGACCTTGTTTTTAAACACAATTTGCTGGATTCCAACGGATGGCTTGTGTTGGAACATGCTTCGCATACTCATTTCGATAATCATCCGAATTTTACCGGTAAAAGAAAATATGGCAGGGTGCATTTTAGTTTTTTCTCCGGTCAACCATAACTTCTCATAGTATATTGTTGCCCTGTTCTGGTTATATTTGTGATCATAAAGAATTGTCACTATGAATAAAGTAGCGCTTTTCCCCGGCTCATTTGACCCTATTACCAAAGGCCATGAGTCTATTATCTTGAGAGCAATCCCATTGTTTGACCGCATTATTGTGGCCATCGGAGTAAATGTGGAAAAAAATTATTTTTTCCCGCTTGAGAAACGAATGAACTGGATACGCAAGGTCTTTAAAGAATATCCTTCAATAGAAGTGATTACTTATGAGGGTCTTACCGTTGATCTTTGTAAGAGTTTGGACGTGAGATATATACTGCGCGGACTAAGGACATCTGCCGACTTTGAATTTGAAAGGAGTATCGGGCAAATGAATAAGATGATGCTGCCCGGCCTGGAAACCGTATTTTTATTAACAACACCAGAACATACCGCACTAAATTCTTCTATTGTCAGGGATATTATCAGGAATGGGGGCGATGCCAGCCAATTTGTACCAGATCAGGTAGATTTGATATAGTAAATAGTAAGTAGTTTAGCAATAGACCTGTAGGCCCCTTTAAGCTTCTTATGGATATCTTTTCTTGGCACCCATTCCGCTTTGGTAATATTCTCAGATGTTTGTGGTTGAAGATGCTGCCAGGTTTCAGCCTGCATCAAATACCAGTGTGTTTTTTTTAGTATCCAGCTATTGCTACTGTCTTGATAAACATGGTAGGTAGGTGGTAATGTATTTGTGATTATCAAACCACCGATACCGCATTCTTCCTCTACCTCCCTGATCGCGGTATCTTGTGTCGTCTCACCTGCATCTACTTTGCCTTTTGGCAAGTCCCATTTACCCAGACGGAATATCATCAACAAATCTCCATTAGGGTTCTCTACCACGCCTCCTGCTGCTTCAATAATTGTAAAATTCTGAGATAGGTCGAGAAAGCGTTTCTCAGGTTCATCGGTAACATAAACAAGGTCAGATAAGTCAGGTATCTGACTCCAGGATAAGAAAGATTGCCAGACATCGTCTTTACAGTCAAATGACCTGATTATATCCCTATTGCATAGCGTATCATCGTGGCTTTGTATATAAAAGGCGCGGGGTTCTAAAAAGATGATTATCATCATTACTTCAATCAAATGTTAAAAAAAACAAGTAGTTTTGCCGAAACCAATTATTTGTTTTTATGAACGACGAGAAGTCTACAGCGTTAACAATAGCATCAGCTTTGCTGCAAATTAACGCAATTAAATTGAATGTAAAAAATCCATATACCTGGGTTTCCGGTATCAAATCTCCTATATACTGTGATAACAGAAGAACGCTGTCATATCCTGATATACGAAATATGATTGCCGATGGTATTGTAACATGTATAAGACGAGAATTTCCTGATTGCGATGTGATTGCAGGCGTTGCCACAGGGGCAATAGCCCATGGGATGCTTGTGGCTGACAGAATGAATAAACCCTTTATCTACGTTCGTAGCTCCGCCAAAGAACATGGGCTTGCAAACAGGATCGAGGGGAACATAAGCCCGGGTTCTGCTGTTGTAGTCGTTGAAGACCTCGTTTCAACCGGTAAGAGCAGCCTGAATGCCGTGAAAGCTTTAAAGCAGGCTGGTTGTAATGTGTTGGGTATGGTAGCCATCTTTTCGTATGAGATGCCGGAAGCGAATGACGGTATGAAACAAGAAAATTGTCCTTTGTATACACTAAGCAACTTTTCTGCTTTAATCAGACAGGCACAGGATGAGAAAATTATAGCTTCAGATGAGGTTGAAGTATTGTCGGCGTGGAGAAAAAATCCAGAAAAATATTATTATGACAAGATTTGAGAGTGAATCAGTAGTTTTGAATACACCGTGTGAAGAAGTATTTTCTTTTTTAAGTGACTTCAGGAAAATAAAGCAGGTGATGCCTGAACAAATTATCAACTGGAAAGCTGAAGAAGATAGTTGTAGTTTTACCATACAGGGCGTAGCGGATTTGTCGATGCGCCTGGCATCTATGTCGCATTGCAGAAATATTCATATCGTATCTGAAGGCAACAATCCTATTGAGTATTCTATGGATTATTTCTTTATAAAAAAAGGGGACTCTCAATGTGAAGTCACGGTATTGCTTGATGCGGAATTGAATGCCTTATTGAAGATGATGGCATCCAGGCCATTACAAAATCTTGTTGATATGATAGCAGGCAAACTGAAGGAAATGTATTAATGCATCTTGAATAGAGTTTGTCCATAAAGTCGGGTGTCTGGATCAAAATGTTCGAGATCAAAGCAACAACCTGACTTCTTTATGGTCGTATTCTTTTAAGACTCCATTCACCTTAAGGATGAGTTTGCCATAATGGGTAACGCCAAAAATTTCAGCGCTGAAAGTTTCCTGACCACTAACGAACTGGAGTTGCTTCCTGTATCCCCACAATAGATGAATGTATTGATGACCAATTAATTCCAGCAATCCGTTTTTCAAATTGCTTATCCATATCCCAACAAAATGACAAATGTTGTACAGACAGTCATCCAGCTCAAGTTTGTGGCCTGTTAGTTGAGCCAGAGAAATGGGATTGGGCGCATCAGAAGCAAATGACAATTGGTTCACATTTACCCCTATGCCAACTACAGATACATCAAATACTGATCCTACGATACTATTTTCTATCAAGATACCCGCTGCTTTCTTTTTATTTATGTAAATGTCGTTAGGCCATTTAATCTGTACCTGGTTGTTGGGGCACAGATATGATATTGCCTTACATAATGCAATTGATACGGCCTGACTGAGGTAAAACTGATTCGACACATCCAGGTATGTTGGTCTTAACACAATCGATATGTTCAGGTTGCTGTTCGCTTCGCTCTCCCAGGAGGTGCCCCCCTGGCCTTTGCCTGCTGTTTGAAAATCAGCCCTGATGATAGTCCCTTCGTCTAATGACGTGCTGTTTAGTACCCTCCACGCTTCATTGTTGGTAGAATCGACACGAGAGTACATGATGACCTTATTTCCGATAGTATTCATACTGGTTAAAAGTAAATAAAAGATTTATATTTATTAACCTTTTAGATAGAACATTATGTGCCCAAAAATCGTTAATTTTGCACAACTCTAAACAGCGATGAATGATAAAACACAAATCCACAGATCCGGTTGATTTACTGCTTGAAGCTATAGTGGAAGGAATCCGGGAAAAGAAAGGTATTGATATAGTCGGTCTAAATCTGGCCGAAATACATTCAACGGTTTGTGATTACTTCATTGTATGTCATGGAACTTCCCGAACACATGCCAATGCTATCGCTGAATCAGTTGAAGAGATAGTAAAGGCAAGTATTGGCGTAAAACCCAGTCGCCGGGAGGGCATCACCAACGCCGAGTGGATACTGCTGGATTACTTGGATGTTGTTGTGCATATCTTCCAGGAACCTGTACGTAACTACTATCAGATTGAACAATTATGGGCTGATGCTCCTTTAGTAAATTACTCATGACAGATTACGGGCACTGTAATTCCGTAGTTAAGTTACTTACTTTGATTACTTACAACTGACAAACAGCATATGGCGAATACAAACAAAGAACATAATCCGGCTCCTGGCGCGAATGGAGAAAAAGGCAACCCTGGAGCTGGTGGCAAATCACCAAATAAAAAACCCGGTTTTAACTTTTACTGGGTTTATGCCATTCTGGCCATTGTATTTATTGGCTTGCAGCTTTTTAATTGGGGTGGCTCAGCTGTTGAAATTTCTCAGATGCGTTTTGAGAATGAGATGCTATTTGTCGGCGAGCATGAGCAGAATGACATTGAAAAGCTCAAAATTATCAATCAGGAGATAGTGGAGGTGTTCATTAAACCCGATCGCCTGTCTAAAGAGAAATATGAAGACGCCACCGTACATACCGGTTTAAGAGAGGCCACAACCCCACATTACGTGTTTCAGATTGCCTCCGTTGAAAATTTTGAGAATCTGGTACGTGAGGCTCAAAAAGACAGACCTCGCGAAGAACGTTTCCCTGTATATCCTGAGACCCGTAAGAACTGGGGTGGAGACATCCTGAGCTGGTTATTGCCTATCGGGTTGCTGATTGCCTTTTGGATATTCATCATGCGTCGGATGGCTGGTGGAGGGCCTGGCGGGCAACTCTTCAACATTGGAAAAGCCAAGGCAACCCTGTTTGATAAAGACCTCCATGTGAACATCACATTTAAAGATGTTGCCGGCCTTGATGAAGCGAAGATTGAGCTCATGGAGATCGTTGACTTTCTGAAAAACCCCAAGAAATATACTGACCTGGGCGGGCAAATACCAAAAGGGGCATTGCTCGTAGGCCCTCCGGGCACTGGAAAAACATTGCTGGCAAAAGCTGTTGCCGGTCAGGCACAGGTACCTTTTTTCTCATTGAGTGGCTCAGACTTTGTTGAGATGTTCGTGGGTGTTGGTGCATCCAGGGTACGTGACTTGTTTAAACAGGCCAAAGAGAAAGCTCCCTGTATCATCTTTATTGATGAGATTGATGCCATAGGCCGGGCTCGTGGTAAGAACCCGGTTACCGGAGCAAATGATGAAAGGGAAAATACATTGAACCAGCTGCTTACAGAGATGGATGGTTTTGGTACAAATGTAGGCGTAATCATTCTGGCAGCAACAAACCGTGCGGATATCTTAGACAGAGCGTTACTCAGGGCAGGACGGTTTGACCGGCAGATTCAGGTGGAGATGCCAGACCTCGAAGAACGAAAAGCAATTTTTAAGGTTCATATGAAACCGCTAAAGCTGTCAGAAGAGGTAAGCTCTGACTTTCTCGCCAAACAAACACCTGGATTTTCAGGCGCTGATATTGCCAATGTGTGTAATGAAGCTGCTCTGATCGCTGCCAGAAAAAACAAGAAAATTATTGAACGCCAGGATTTTCTGGATGCAGTTGATCGCATTATTGGTGGACTGGAAAAAAGAAACAAAATTATTTCCCCTTTTGAGAAGAAGGTAATTGCATACCATGAAGCTGGTCATGCTGCCATAAGCTGGCTCCTCGAACATGCACACCCATTGGTTAAAGTCACTATTGTGCCCCGGGGAAAAGCGCTTGGAGCAGCCTGGTATCTGCCCGAAGAACGACAAATCTCTACATTCGAGCAGATGTTCGATGAGATAACTGCCACATTGGGTGGCAGAGCCTCAGAAGACCTTATTTTTGGCAAGGTTTCTACCGGGGCACTTAACGACCTGGAAAAGATTACCAAACAGGCATATGCTATGGTTGTTTATTTTGGACTGAATGCCAAAATTGGTAATGTAAGCTATTACGACTCCAGTGGTCAGAACGAATATGGTTTTACCAAACCGTATTCTGAAAATACCGCACAGACTATTGATGAAGAAGTCAGAGAATTGATTGAAAAGGGCTATCTAAGGGCAAAGCAGATTTTGAAAGACAATCAGGAGAAGCTAGAGGCTTTAGCGACCTTGCTGCTTGAGAAAGAGGTGCTGTTCAGGGAAGACCTGGAGGCGATATTTGGTAAACGCCCTTATGATAAAGATGAGGATAACCTTCCGATGTCTAATACTGAAATACCTCCGGTAAATGTTGGTTTAAACAATGAAAATGAACAGCAACAGCAACAGGAACATGTAGATACCGATGCAAGTCATCATCCAGGAGAAGAACCAGATAACTCTTTAACTCCTAAGAATAGAACAGGAGAAGAACCGGTATCTTAAATATATCAGGTGATGAAGGAGTCAACCCAAAAGGAAAAAGTCCTGAAAAACGTAAGGGATGCCTTGGTAAATGCCATGGATGTGCCTTTCAAAGATGTTGATATGGACAAGGAAGTTTACTTTCAACCGGCACCAGATTCACTTGACATTGTATTTGCAGAAGAATTTTCAAAGTCTAATGGCAAGTTTATATATTGTGCCAATACTGATGAGCTGGTCAATGCTTTGATAGGCTTGTTGCGTGAGAGAAGTATTAAAAGCTTGTTTTGTGCCGATGATTTTTTCGATGGATTGTTGGAAGAGTATGGCATCACATGTTATTATAATACAGATGATATCGCTCGGTGTGAAGCCTCAATCACTACGTGCGAGGTACTGTTAAGCAGGCTCGGCTCGATCATGGTAAGCAGCAAGCATGGCAATGGCCGCCAGGGCGCTATCTTTCCTCCTGTGCATATTGTAGTGGCCTCAACCAGGCAGCTTGTAAAAGATATCAACGAAGCATTTCAATTTTTGTATAAAAGATATGGCTCCTCCTGGCCTTCTATGATAAGCCTAATTACAGGGCCGAGTCGTACTGCAGAGATTGAGGGCACACTGGTTCATGGCGCACATGGTCCTAAAGATATATTTCTTTTTCTGCTTGATGCGGATGGCTAATACAAATGAAGATGGATGATAAAGACTGGCAAAAAATATACAGCTCAGCCTATGAGCATAAAGTGGAAATTGTTAAAGCAGTGCTTGAGGATATGGGTATACATAGCGTAATCATCAATAAAAAAGACTCAGCCTACTTATTTGGTGAACTGGAACTCTACGTGCAAGCTGATTATGTGATTCGCGCCAAAGCCATTATAAATAAAGAAACGCTTTGAATAATCTGGTAAAACGCACCATTACAGGTATCGTATTCGTACTATTGATAGTTGGCTCTATAATTGCTGACCGTCATCTGTTCTCATTGCTGTTTGTATTCATTACAGCCATGGGTTTATGGGAATTTTATACCCTCGTAGAAAAGGCCGGTATCTCACCCAATAAGTTTGCAGGGCTTATGGCCGGTATATTCCTTTTTGCCTCCAATGCTATGATAGCTTTGAATATTGCGCCCAGGGAGATTCAAATGGGTAACTTTGTCCTGATATTTCTGATTTTCCTGTTCGAGCTGTATAGAAAACTCCCCAACCCGTTTACCAACATTGCATTTACATTATTCGGCATATTATATGTCGCCGTACCCTTCTCACTGTTAAACTTTTTCCCCAATCCTGTGTTCCTCCCGGGTGTTTACAATCATAAGTTGTTGCTCGGGTTCTTTTTCCTGATATGGATCAACGAAACCGGAGCTTTTCTTGTAGGTACTGCTATAGGGCGAAGAAGGTTGTTTGAACGTGTGTCTCCAAAAAAAACGTGGGAAGGATTCTTTGGCGGAGGCGTTCTTTCTATCATCACCGCGGTGATCCTGGCAAGATTCTACACCCAGATCATGACTGTAGATTGGGTGATCATAGCTGTTATTGTGGTGATTTGCAGTACCTATGGTGACTTGTTTGAATCTATGTTCAAGAGAAGTATAAATGCCAAGGACAGTGGAACAATTCTGCCAGGACATGGTGGAATTCTCGATCGTTTCGATGGGGTGATCATGGCTGCGCCCTTTGTTTTCGTATATCTTACATTATTCTATTGAAAATTTTATCTATGACCATCCATAAAGAAGGGTATAAAATAATTTCTGTTAGCCTGATCGCTGTAGTAAGCCTGATCGTTATTTTTCGTATGCTTTTATTTCCTGTTCTCTCTGGATGGCATTGGTTGATATACGGCGGTTTGCTGGTGTTATTATTTGGGATTGTCTATTTTTTCAGATTGCCGTCAAGAATTTTTCATACTGACCCGGCTAAGGTGTTGAGTCCTGCTGATGGAAAGGTAGTAATTGTTGAAGAAACAATGGAACATGAGTATTTTAAACAGCCAATGCAACAGGTTTCCGTATTTATGTCTCCGATAAATGTGCATGTAAACCTATACCCGGTCTCAGGTAAAATTATTTACAGCAAATACCATCCCGGTAAGTTCCTGGTGGCCTGGCATCCCAAATCAAGTACCTTGAATGAGAGAATGAGTATAGCCATCCAAACAAATGATAATAAGGATGTTATGATACGACAGATCGCTGGACTACTTGCACGGCGTATCGTTTGTTACAGCACGGAGCACCAGGCTGTGGAACAGTGCCAGGAGCTAGGCTTTATTAAATTCGGATCCAGAGTAGATGTGTTCCTGCCATTGAGTAGCAAGATACTCGTTAAACCCGGTGATAAGGTTACTGGTGGCATTACTGCATTGGCATCCCTGTAATTTTTGTTTGGCTTAAGCAGTTCCAGGGGTGGGGGGTATACCTGGTATATCGACCATACCGAATTCATACACTTTATTTGTACAATCATACCGGTTAACGAAACCATACCATTGTTCCGTCAGGCTAACCAATTATTTCGTATTTTTGATATATAAAAATACTACATGATTGCTATACGTATGATGTAATATGGAATTAAACCTGCAGTCGGTCTTGTTAAAACATTGGGGCTATGCGTCTTTCCGGCCACTTCAGGAAGATATTATCCGGTCTGTGCTCGAAAACCACGATACCCTGGCCTTACTGCCTACCGGTGGTGGTAAGTCCATATGCTACCAGGTACCTGCACTGGTAAGGGATGGAATATGCATCGTGGTAACCCCACTCATTGCCCTGATGAAGGATCAGATCCAAGCCTTGAAAAACAAGGGAATCCCAGCAGTGGGAGTATACCACGGTCTGAGTAAAATGGAACTCGACATCGCCATCGACAATTGCGTATATGGACAAGTAAAGTTTTTGTATTTGAGTCCGGAACGCCTGACCACCGACCTCATACGCAGCCGTATACAAAAGATGAAGGTAAACCTGCTGGCTGTAGATGAAGCGCATTGTATCTCGCAATGGGGGTATGATTTCCGGCCTCCTTATCTGCGTATTGCTGAGATACGTGAGTTTATTCCTGCCACACCGGTCATCGCACTAACTGCCACTGCCACTGTAAATGTTGTCGGAGATATTCAGGAAAAGCTTGCCTTTAAAGATCAGAAGGTTTTTAGAAAAAGCTTTGAAAGAAAAAACCTGACTTACATGGTGTTCCATGAAGAAGACAAGCTGGGACGCTTGCTCAAGATTTGTCAGAAGCAAACCGGAGTTGGAATCGTGTATGTCAGAAATCGTAAAAAAACACGGGAAATATCGGAATTTCTAAAAAACAACCAGGTTGCGGCTGATTATTACCATGCCGGTCTGACTACCATGGAGCGAGACCTTAAGCAGAATGCCTGGATGAAAGAACGCACCCGCGTAATCGTTTCTACCAATGCCTTTGGCATGGGCATTGACAAACCCAATGTACGTTTTGTGGTTCATATGGATTTGCCAGACAGCCCGGAAGCCTATTTTCAGGAAGCAGGAAGGGCTGGAAGGGATGAGAAAAAAGCGTTTGCAGTACTGTTATATAATAATTCCGACATCATTGATCTGAAGAAGTCACATGAGCAGTCATTTCCATCGGTCGATTATATCAAGCTGGTATATAACTGCCTGGGTAACTACTTTCAGTTGGCACAAGGCAGCGGCAGAGATCAAAGCTTGGAGTTTGACCTGATAGCATTCTCCGCTAATTATGACCTGGATCCAATTCTGGTATTCAACGCGATGAAATTTCTTGAAAAAGACGGCTACCTGGCCCTCTCGGAAGCCATGACCAACCCCTCAAGAATACTCTTTACCCTTGACAAAGAAGATTTATATCGCTTCCAGGTCGCAAACCCCAGATATGATGCTTTTGTGAAATTGCTTTTAAGATCATACCCCGGACTATTTACTGAATTTGTCAAAATACGCGAACAAGATGTAGCTAATCGGGCAAATATTACCGTCGAACAAACGGAAAAGATACTGAATGAACTGCATAGGATGAATATTCTACAGTACGAAAAACAAAACAAAAAGCCATTAATAACCTGGGTCGAAGAAAGAATTTCATCAGATAGCCTGAGAATATCAAAAGAAAACCATGCCGAAAGAAGGCAGTTTGCCAGAAAAAGACTTGATGCCATGGTAGAATACGTGCAGTCATCCCATACCTGCAGAAGTATATTCCTCCTGGCATATTTTGGAGAAAGAAAAACCATGAAGTGCGGACAGTGTGATGTTTGCCTGGATATCCGGGAGCTTAAGTTGAGTGACCTGGAATTTGATACGTTGCGTCAAATGATCCGAAAAACACTTACTGTTCAGAGTTACAGACTGGAAGAATTGGTTGAGGTTCTTCCTACAACTATAACTGAAAAGAAGATTCTTAAGGTTATTCGCTGGCTTAAAGACCATGGAAGTATCCCTGAAGAACCTGATGGAAAACTTCGCTGGCAGGATTAACCCGATGCTGTTGTTGAATTGTTGAGTTGTTGAATTGTTGAATGATTTGGCAGAAGGTTCTGGGTTGAGGCATCCGAATTTTGTAAGGGCAGTACATGCTCTGTTATAAAATCCTGTTGCTGTTTTTGGCATCAGGGTTCAGTGGACAGTCAGTACAATCACTGCTGCAGCCATCACAGTCCGCTGCTTTTTGCGTTGTTCTTTGTATCGTTTTTGCAATCTTTACCACGGCATATACCAATGCAGCGCACACAATCAATCCGGTAAGTATCCATTGCCACATAATCATCCTAATTAAAAAAAAGAATACCAAGTTGATACACAAAAAATGAAACCATCCAGGCAACGGCTGTGGTGTAAACCATTGTGAATAACCCCCACTTCCAGTGTCCTGACTCCCTGCTTATGGCGGCAATAACACCAACACATGGAAAATACAGCAACACGAACATCATGAATGACAGCGCCACCAATGGGGTAAAGACTGGTTGACCTTTTTTGGGGCCGGAAGGGTACGTTTGATTTTGTATCTTCTCTATCAATGAAGGGGTATGGGTCTGAACATTTTCATCAATATGATACAACACGCCAAGGGTACTTACCACGATTTCTTTTGCGGCAACACCTGAAATGATGCTGATGGTCATTTTCCAGTCAAAGCCCAATGGTGCCATGAGTGGCTGAACGGCCTTCCCAATTTGTCCGATATAACTGCTTTGCTGACGCTCAACCATGGCAGAATACTCAACTTCATGGATTTCTCTTTCCTTTTGTTGCTTCAAAACCGTCAAAGCTGCTGAATCAGAAGAATCTGTCATTAAAAGCTTTTCTGTGTAGGCTTGCTCGACAGAAAGTTTCTTAGTTTCCATCATAGCAGATGTTTTTCCTCCATGGGGGAAATATCCCAATGCCCAGATAATTATGGAGGCTACCAATATGACGCCACTGATCTTTCTTAGGTACTGTACTGCTTTGCTCCACATGTGTATGGTTATCGATTTTGTCGTTGGTATTCTGTATGGAGGCAACTCCATTACGAATGGAACCTCTTCGGAACGAAACAGCGTGCGTTTGAACAATACGGCAATACCTATGGCAACTACTACTCCGGTACCGTAAATGAGGAATAGCAATGTTCCCTGGTATTCAGAGAAGAATGCGCTGATAAATAAAACATATATAGGCAATCTGGCACTGCACGACATAAATGGATTGATCAACATGGTGAGCATGCGGTCATTACGGTTTGCCAATGTACGTGTAGCCATTATTGCCGGTACATTGCACCCAAAACCCATTAATAGTGGTATAAATGACTTGCCATGCAGACCGATTTTATGCATCAGCTTGTCCATGATAAAGACAGCCCTCGACATATATCCGGAATCCTCCATTAAACTGATGAAGAAAAACAATAGCATAATGTTTGGCAAGAACACAATAACGCCCCCCACACCTCCAACAATACCGTTTATTGATAAGTCTTTTAACGGCCCGGGCCTGATGTTCTCTTCAAGGTATCCGGAAAAGGCCCCCATGCCTGCTTCTATCCACTCCATCGGATAATTCCCGAGCTTAAACGTAGCTGTAAACATCAACCACATAAAAAAGAGAAATATAGGAAATCCGAGCAATCGATGTGTTATCAGGCTATCAATGGTCTGGCTTTTCCTGATACGAGCAGAAGGGGCATGCTTGTATGTCTCTTTCAGTGCCCCGGCAATGAATCCGTACTTGAGATCGGTAGAGATAGTCTCAGGGGTTTCGTTAAATTCTTTCTCCAGCCTTTTGGCCTCCTGCCTGGCAACAAATACAATTTCTTCATGGTTATGACAATTTGTCATCACCTTTTTAATGGCCTCTTTGTCGTTTTCTAACAATCGAATAGCCAGAAACCTTGATGATATCAGGTCGGTGAGGTGTTGATTGCCCTCCCGGTTAATCACATTCTGTATCTCGTGAATGGATTGCTCAACAAACGTTCCGTAATTGATATGAATATGCCGTACCGTTTCATTGCGCCCCTCATATACCTCAATAACTTTAGTGAATGTTTCCCGGATACCAATACTTTTAGAACTAACTGCAGGAATAATAGGTATCCCTAACATCTTTCCCAAAGTCTCGTAATCGAAAATATCTCCTTTTTTTTCCAGCTCATCGTACATGTTAAGCACCATAATAACCCTGATATCCATGTCGATAAGTTGGGTGGTCAGGTAAAGATTACGCTCCAGGTTGGAGGCATCGACTACATTGATCACCACATCAGGTATTTTTTCTGATATATATTTTTGTACAAAGAGTTCTTCCGGAGTATATGCTGAAATAGAATAAGTGCCTGGCAGGTCAGTAATATTGATTTTATACCCTTCATGGAAGAACTTAGCCTCCTTGGCATCGACAGTTACACCACTATAATTTCCTACACGTTCCCTGGAGCCGCTTGCATGGTTGAAAAAAGTCGTCTTCCCACTATTGGGATTACCCACCAATGCTACATTGATTACTTTTTCAGGGCGATGTAAACTATTTCCGGTTTTTTCGCTGAAAAATGTACCGTCAAAAGGAACGTCTGCGTACTTGTGCTGATCATCGACGGGTGTGACCTCGATAAGTTGCGCTTCACTGCTTCTCAGGGATACATTATACCCCATGATGCTATACTCTATAGGATCCTGAAGGGGGGCTTTCTTTATGACCTCTACCGTCTTGCCGGTTACAAAACCCATCTCAATGATCCTTCTGCGAAAAGCTCCGCGGCCACGTACCTTTAAAATAATGCCTCTTTCGCTGTTTTGAAGGTCCAGCAGGGTCATAACTCGCATTCCTGTGTTTATTAAGATTTATTATAAATACCGCAAAGGTAAATTATTTTTGGCAAATGAAGGAATTGGGTTAATTTTACATACCATACACACAAAAATAAGATTACCATGCTGACACCTGATTTTGTGCGCAAAGATGAGCATTTGCTACCCCATGCCGGGGCAATTACCGGAAGAATGCGAAAGGCGTTTAACAAAGAAAAAGAACTCACCGGAATTTCTGGATCTTTGTCTGACTTTGCCTTGGGATATATGTATTATGGACTGCATAATAAAGGGGATAGTTGGGTGTATCGGGATTGGGCACCCAATGCCCGTGAAATTTTTCTGGTCGGTGCATTTTCCGGATGGAAACCTGATGAGCGTTTTGCCGTGCATCCTCTTGAGAATGGGAACTGGGAACTCTCGATCCCACTCGAAACATTGCAACACGGCGATTTATATAAATTACATATGGTTTGGGATGGTGGGAGTGGGGATCGCATCCCGGCATGGGCAAATCGTGTGGTACAAGACCAAAATACGCTGGTGTTTAATGCCCAGGTCTGGAACCCGCCTTCTTCCTATAAATGGGAAAATGTAGCCCCTTCAAATAATGACTTTGTGCCTATAATTTATGAGGCACATGTTGGTATGGCCACTGAAAAATATGGTGTCGGAACCTGGGAGGAGTTTCGCACTCAAGTCTTGCCACATGTAGAAAAAGCCGGCTATAACACCATACAGATGATGGCCGTGCAAGAGCATCCCTTTTATGGGTCTTTTGGCTATCACGTAAGTAACTTTTTTGCTCCTTCAAGCCGCTTTGGAACACCCGAGGAGCTTAAGGCACTTATAGATGATGCCCATGGCAGAGGCATACGCGTGATCATGGATATTGTGCATTCACATGCAGTAAAAAATGAGGTGGAAGGAATCAGCAGGTACGATGGAACTTATTATCAGTTCTTTCATGATGGCCCCAGGGGAAATCATATAGCCTGGGATAGCAGGTGTTTCGATTATGGCAAAAATGAGGTGCTCCATTTCCTGCTATCCAATTGTAAATACTGGCTTGATGAATTTCAGTTCGATGGATTTCGTTTTGATGGGGTCACAAGCATGTTATACCTGGATCATGGATTGGGTTCCGTGTTCAGCAGCTATGACCAGTATTACAATCTTAATCAGGATGAAGATGCGATCGCATATCTTCATCTGGCCAATAAACTCATTCATCAGGTAAATCCAAACGCCATATCCATAGCTGAAGAGATGAGTGGAATGCCTGGCCTTGCCACACCACAGAGCCTGGGTGGCTATGGCTTCGACTATCGCCTGGCCATGGGTGTTCCTGACTTCTGGATTAAAACCATCAAAGAAAAGAAAGTGGAACTCTGGAATGTAGGAGATATATTTTACAACCTCTCCAACAAACGTCTTGATGAAAAGACGATTCATTATGCTGAATCACACGATCAGGCCCTGGTAGGAGATAAAACGATCATATTCTGGTTGATGGATAAGGATATGTATTTCGATATGCATGTCGATCGCCAAAATATCGTTATTGATAATGGGATGGCCCTGCATAAAATGATCCGACTTATTACCATCGCCACTGCCGGTAATGGTTACCTGAATTTCATGGGTAATGAGTTTGGACACCCTGAATGGATTGACTTCCCTGGTGCCCATAATAACTGGTCGTACCATTACGCAAGAAGGCAGTGGGGCCTGCGCGACAATCCAACACTCAAATTCAGGTTTCTGAATCAATTTGACAAGGCCATGATCAACCTGGTAGATGATAGCAACATACTCCTGGAACCTTCCATTCCTGCTTATTTGCAACATACAGATGATCAGGTGCTTGTTTTTGGAAGGGGCAACTATCTGTTTGTGTTTAACTTTAGCCCTTTTAAATCGTACACAGATTATTTAGTCCCTGTGCCCAAAGGTACGTACAAAATTGTTCTTGATAGTGATGACACAGTTTATGGTGGTTTTGGCAGGATAGATCACAGCTTTGATTATACAACCCATTATAATGAAAAAGAAAACAACAGCCTGAAACTGTACCTGCCCACACTTACCGGGCTTGTTCTTAGAAGGAACAATTGATAAATTATGAACCATCCAACATCACGAACGGGATCTCTCACTTCGTTACCCATGATAAGTCTCTTGTAAAGCACTGATATACAAACTAATCGTACTTTTGCATTATGGCCTTAATATGCTGATTTTACATTCGTTTTGTCATTACGCATTGTGGCCCGGGGCCCGGGCTTTCCATTCGAGATGACAGGGTGCTATGCAACAGCTTCGGTAACCCGGCAACGGGCGACCACAAGGGTCGCCCCTACAGAAAAACAAACAACCCCCAACTCACAACCCCCATGAAAACTCTAAAACTTACCCGCAAAATCCAGGCAACACCGCAAGAAGTGTATCGCGCGCTGACCAATCCATTTACCATTGAATTATGGACCGGTGATCCTGCCGTTATGAGCGAAGTGGCAGGGGAGGAGTTTAGCCTTCTTGACGGGAATATTACAGGCAGGAATGTTTCCTTTGTTCCCGATCAGGAAATAAAACAGGTCTGGTATTTCGGTGAAGACACAGAATCGGATGTGATCATCAGGCTGTTCCCGGATAAATCCAATACACAAGTGTGGGTTGAACATAGCGGCATTCCCGATGATGCGTATGATAATATGCGCGAAGGCTGGAATGAAGCCTATCTGAATCCACTGAAGGACTTTTTTGAAATATAAGGTATTCTCAATATCTGTAATTTCAATATGTTGTTTCTTTAGGGCATATTCAATAGGGCGTATTCAATACGTCCCTACGACTGCAACATATTGTTGATTTGAGGACAGGTCAAGCCCTGTCCCTACGACTGCACACCACTCTGATTGAAGGCCGGTCAAGCCCAGCCTATACCAACCCGTAACCTCGTAACTTTTCAACACCTCAACACCTCAACTCCTCAACACCTCAACTCCTCAACTCCTCAACTCCTCAACTATCCTTTAATAACTGCCAGCGGCTGAAGTTCTGTGAGCACCTCTACCAGGTCTTTTTGGTTGTTCATCACCTCGGAAATATCCTTGTATGCACTGGTGGCTTCTTCAAGGTCGCTTTGGTTTCTGATGGCATGAAGAACTCCTTTTTGGTCAAGCTTCCGGATCTCTTCTTTCAGGTTTAGCTTTCGGATTGCTTCTTTGCGGCCCATGATCCGGCCTGCTCCATGCGAACAGCTTTCAAAACTCTCTTTATTACCCTTCCCTTTAACGATATAACTATTGCTGCCCTGACTGCCAGGAATAATACCAATGGTCTCTTTGGATGCTTTTGTGGCCCCCTTCCTGTGAACCATGACCTCTAAACCAAAATGTTTTTCCGTGGTTGCGTAGTTGTGGGCTATATTGATCATCGGACCAGAACGAAAGCTTTTGCCGAAATGGTGTTCAAATACATTCAGTATATTGGTCATCATCATTTTCCGGTTGGCATAGGCGAAGTCAATACAATAATTCATTTCTCTGATATACTGTTGGCCTTCATCGCTCGACAGATACAGATACGCCAATTGAGCTGATTTTGGTACCTGACTTTTCCACTTAACGTTGAATTCTATTGCCAGGCGGTTGTAATGGTCCGCAACCTGTTTGCCGATATTTCTGCTTCCGGAGTGTACCATGATCCAGAT
>SKYG01000073.1 GCA_007128045.1 Bacteroidales bacterium
CAGGCATTGTTTTAAGTTGTTGACAGCGGGGAACAGCATTTCTTTGAGCAGTTGCAGATCCCTGTGATAACCTGTTGGGAGGTTTGAAGTGACTATGGTGATCTCGTTGGGCAGGCTTTGTATTCTGTTACAGCGTCCGCGAACGAGCTCGAAGACATCCGGATTTTTTTTGTGAGGCATGATGCTTGACCCGGTAACCAGCTGATCGGGGAAAGAGAAGAACCTGTAGTTTTGTCCCATATACAGGCAAATATCTGCTGCCATCTTACCCAGTGTAGCTGCCAGCGATGCCAATGCAAACGACATGGTTCTTTCGACTTTTCCTCTTGTCATTTGGGCATACACTGAATTAACGGTCATCTCTTCGAATCCGAGGAGCCTGGTAGTCATTTCTCTGTCAAGCGGAAAGGCCGATCCATATCCTGCTCCCGAGCCAAGCGGGTTTTGGTTTACCACCTTATAGGCTGCCTGAAACAAGCTTATGTCGTCGGTGATACTTTCGGCATAGGCACTAAACCATAAGCCAAACGACGAGGGCATAGCAACCTGCATATGGGTGTAACCCGGCATGAGTACCCGTCTGTATTTTCTGGCTAGGGCTATCAGTGTGGTAAACAGGTTGTTGGCTTCTGCAGTGATGTCCCTGATCTGGTCACGCAGATATAGCCTCAGGTCGAGTAATACCTGGTCATTACGTGATCTGCCGGTATGAATTCTCTTCCCGGTTTTTCCAAGCCGGCTGGTCAACATGAATTCAATCTGTGAGTGAATGTCTTCTGTGCCGGGCGCGATTTTCAGCTTTCCCAATAAAGCCTTGTCGTACAAACGTTTGAGTTCTTTAATCAGCGCGAACGATTCCTCGTGGCTGAGGATTCCCACCGATTCAAGCATGTGAGCGTGTGCTACAGACCCAATAATGTCGTAACATGCAAGCTGTTCATCCAACTCCTGGTCTTCCCCGATCGTAAATTCAAGGATTTCATTATTGGTTTGTTCATCCTGTACCCATAGTGATTTCATGTGTTTATATTATTTGTCTGAAGGTCTGAATGTCTGAATGTCTGAAGGTCTGAATGTCAGAAGATCTGAATGTCTGAAAGTCTGAAAGTCTGTTATAGTTATATATTGTTACCATTGGAAGCTTTGGCACGACTTACCGTAATGGCGTGGTGTGCCATCAGGCGGATGGCATTGATCTTGATAAATCCTTCTGAGTCTTTCTGATCGAATCCTCCTTCTATATCCATGCTTGACAGGTTTTTGTCGTACAATGAGCTGGGAGATTTACGCCCGTTTATCATCACATTTCCTTTGTAAAGTGTCAGGTATACCACGCCATCTATTAGTTCCTGACTTTTATTCATGGCTGCCATCAAAAACTCCATTTCCGGACTAAACCAGAAGCCGTTATATGCCAGCTCAGAGAAAATAGGTGACAGCATATTTCTAAGTTTGAGTACCTCTCTATCCATGGCGATACCTTCAATGTCCATATGTGCGGAATACAGAATGGTTGCTCCCGGACTTTCATATACACCTCTTGATTTGATGCCGACATAACGGTTTTCTACGATGTCTAGTAAGCCTATCCCATTTTCACTACCAAGTTTGTTCAGGTAGTTAAACAACTCGAGTGGTTTGTCTTTGATGGTGTCGTCATCAAGGTTTTGTACTTTTTTTGGTACCCCATCTTTAAACTGGATGGCAATGCGTGTTGCCTTGTCAGGGGCATCCATCGGTGAAACGATTTTGCTTAGAATATCGGATCCTGGCATATAGGCAGGGTCTTCAAGAATACCAGCTTCATGACTGATATGTAAGAGGTTGTCGTCTTCGCTATACGGTTTTTTCAGTGAAGCCTTTACCGGGATGCCTTTTGCCTCTGCGTAGTTGAGCATGTCGGTTCGTCCCTGAAACTGACTGAGAAACTCCTTGTCCTTCCAGGGTGCAAATACCTTTATTTGTGGGTTCAGTGCATAGTATGTAAGTTCGAACCTTACCTGGTCATTGCCTTTTCCGGTAGCACCGTGCGACACATAAGTAGCATTTGTTGCTTTGGCGATCTCTATTTGCCGTTTTGCGATAAGTGGTCTGGCAAGTGCAGTGCCCAGCAGGTACCGGCTCTCATAGATCGCGTTGGCTTTTATGGCGGGGAAAATATAGTCGGTTACAAACTCTTCCTTCAGGTCTTCGATAAACACTTCAGTGGCGCCGATTTGCAGGGCCTTTTGTTTGGCCTGTTCAAAATCATCGTCTTGACCCACATCTGCTATATAAGCAATCACCTCATAGTCTTTGTCGATCAACCATCTTAAAATCACTGATGTGTCGAGGCCTCCGCTATAGGCCAGTACGATTTTTTGTTTGGTATTAGTAGTCATTTCGGGGAAAAGGTTTAATGTTTAATATGTAGGGACAGGGCTTGACCTGTCCGTTTATTGTTTAAAGATTTGTTCATCCAGATCGGGGAAGATGATTTGGATCGCTTTTTTTATTTGTTCATGTTTGATGTCCTGGTTGGGGATCAGCAGTATGGAGTCGTCTCCTGCAATGGTGGCAATAATTTCGTACCTGCCGGCATTGTCAATAAAAATCGCGATGCTGCTGGCATAGCCTGGTATGGTTTTGATCACACCAAACTGGTTGGCAAAATGTATGGATTTAATTCCTGCCTGTAATAGCCTGTTGTCTATTTGCCCGCCTATTTTGGGGCTATCATTGTTTTCCGGGAGGAAAAAGACACTGCCCTTGTCAAGGTCTGGCTTCTTGCCTATCTGCAAAGATTTCAGATCACGTGAAACCGTTGCCTGAGTGAGCTTATATCCCTCTTCCGCCAGCCTTGCCAGAAGTACCTCCTGACTGCCTATCTTTTCGCTGGCGATGATTCTTTTAATAGCCGACAGGCGTTGTGATTTTTGATCCATGATGTATATATATACAGTTATTGTGCAAAAATATACATTATATTCAAATAGGCAATGATTATTTATAAAAAAAGTCGAAAAGTCGAAAGGTCGAAGGTTAGGATATTCGTTGGAATAGCTGGTAGTCGAGGTAGTAAAGTATTTTGATGGAGAAGCTGTTGATTTGAGGTTGCTGCAACGCTTGGTTAAGGTTGTCTGCGTAGCTTGTGGGCAAGGTATATTGATTACTGTCGATGGTATTCTTCCATACGGCAGTAAGTTGACTTCCCGGGGCAAAATTCCAGGTAAGCTTCATATCAATGGTAAACGCGTTATAGTTTATGTCGGATATGTCTGGAATGTAATCGGTTGGAGATAACCTGCCGTTATAATTGAGAAAAAAGTAGTCTCCACTATATATGGCTCTTGACCAATAATGTCTGAGTACAAAGTCGAGGGAGAGTGTATTGGTAAATATATAGGTAGACCGCAATGTATTGATCAGTGTAGGCGATTGTCTCATGCCAAAGAATACACTGTCGGCACGTACCTGTTTTACATATCCGATATCGTTATTTTTCTCAGTATAGTTCAGGCCAGCAGACAGGTTAAACTGATCACTGACCCTGAATGTAGGTCTGAAGTCGATCGAAAATCCATCCTGGTCATATTCGGAGAACATTCTTTCGTAGAAAAGGCTTCCGTCAACGTATACTCTTTTTCTGTAATCTGTTGAATAAGATAGATATACATTGTAAGTCTCATCTGTTTCGTAGAACCTGCCAGGTGTCCTTGGCTCAAAATAATCGCGTTGACCGACAGGGTGATAATTGGCCCTCATCATGATGAAGAGGCGTGTGTCGAACATTGTGCGATGACTATATCCAAGAACGAGGTTTGTAAATGTTTTTGGCTCATACAGCTGGGCGTATTCGATATTGATGCTATTTGCCATATTCCAGATGCGCCAAAACGGTGCAAATATATTATGACTCAAGGTGCCTTCATTTAAAATGTAGTTATTCCGTATGAGAAAGCCCATGTCGTTTTGGTCGTATGTATCACTGATGGCTGAGCGGGTATAGTTATATTGCCATGTGCC
>SKYG01000298.1 GCA_007128045.1 Bacteroidales bacterium
GGCAGAGAACTTTGCAGAGGGTATATACAGGCCTGTATCCCGCTCCGTCAGATCCCAGTGATTTGTTCCGTCAGAGATACTCACCGAGGCACCTTCAACGCGGGGTGCCGCCTCGTTGGAGAAAAAGTTGGCAGTACGTGTAAGAACAACCCTGTGCATGTCCATCCTGTTAGATACCGATGCTTCCACTACCAGACGGGAATAGGTCTCATCCAGTTCAAGGTCGATCTTTTCGGCACAGCCCGTCAGCCATATAACCAACAGCAAGGTCATGGCCTTAGGCAGTATCCTGTAGTGAATGGATGCAGACTTACTGCTGGTACATATTTTGTTTCCCGGAACTAACATCTGACGATTATTGAATTAAAAATTAAAGTTATAGGTAACTGCCGGGATAATAGGAAACAGGTACACCTTGTAAGCATCAACCTTGCCGGGTTGATCGACATCGGCCCTGAAATCCAGCATCCAGGTATTCTTGCGATAGTATGCGTTATACACCGAAATATTCCATTCTCCCCGAAAGCGGCGGTCAGGTACGTTCCGACCCCTGATGGTAACACCCAGATCGAGCCTGTGGTAGTCGGGCAGCCGATAGCCGTTGCGTTCGGTATATACGGGCCGCACCTGATTGCCATACTCGAAACGGCCGGCAGGCAGGGTAACCGCGGCGCCTGAAGAGTACACCCAGGTGGCCGACAAAACCACCCTTGGTGATAGCATGTAATTGGCTACAATGTTGAAATTATGAGGGCGATCGTAGGAAGCAGAATACGGCCTTCCACTATTGATCTCAGCTACCTGACGCAACGTACGTGACCAGGTATAGCTGATCCAACCGTTCAGGCGGCCCTCACTTTTGCGGATCAGCAGCTCGGCACCATAAGCCCAGGCCCGTCCGAAGCGAAACTCACCTTCAATCCTGGGGTTAAGCATCAAAAAGGCATTATCCTTAAAGTCGATCTGGTTGTCCATCGACTTATAAAACGCCTCAACCGACGTTTCAATGGCCTGATTCCTCACCAGGGTGCTGTGGAAATACCCCAGGGCATATTGATTGGCGATCTGAGGCTTCACCATCTGTGATGATGGCAGCCATATGTCGAGAGGGTTACCCCCGTCGCTGTAGCTGGCCAAATGTATATACTGAAAAGCACGGTTGTAACCGGCTTTTACAGAAGAGCGGTCGTTGAATGAATAACGTACACCCAGCCTTGGCTCCAGGCCCGACCAGGTGTTGTAAATCTCTCCACGTCCATAATTGGTACTGTCTGTAAATTGATACCGCTCATCGAAATGGTACACGGTGGCAGCACCCATGTTTTGAAACACAGACAGCCTGACACCGTATTCGACCGACAGGCGATCGCTGACCGTCTGCTCATTGGAAGCAAACAGCGCATGCGACAGGGCGTTTGAGCCGGTGGAGCCCATCTCACCGAAGACGCTGTTTCCCAACCCCCTGAACATGCCCGGGTTGAAGGCGTGGTAGACGCTAGTAAGGCCCATCTTGACGGTATGACTGTCGCCAGGAAACCACGACAGATCAAGCTTTACGCCCATGTCTCTATTGCCAGCCTCCCAGATGAAACCGTCGGCACCATCGCCCTCAAAGGCCATGGAATAAGAATATCCGGTATAAAGTGCATTCACGTTCAGCAGCCAGTCTGTATGAATGATGTTACTCCAATTTATGGTATAGGTAGTATTCCCCCAGTCCATCGTAAACGGATCATCAGTACCAAACCTGAACACATCCCGGCCATGGTATGAAGAAAACTGCAAGCGGTTATTCTCATTCACGATGGCATTCACCTTCATGTTCATATCGTAGAAGTACAGCTTGTTGCCGTGAATCTCTTCGTTGCTTGACAGCGGGATAAACAGGTCGGCGTACGACCGCCTGCCAGCCGCAATGAAAGACACACGGTCTTTCACCACCGGCCCTTCAAGCATCAACCTGCTGGAGATGCTGCCCAGCCCTCCTGAGCCTCCAAATTGCTGCAAGTCGCCCTCCCGCGTGCTCACGCTTAGAAGCGACGAGAGCCTGCCCCCGTATTCGGCGGGGATATTTCCCTTATACAAACTCACATCTTTTACCACGTCATTGTTGAATACAGAAAAGAAACCCATCAGGTGAGATGCGTTATATACAGTTGCCTCGTCCATAAGAATCAGGTTCTGGTCCATTCCCCCACCCCTGACGTTAAAGCCACCAGAGCCTTCGCCTACAGACTGCACCCCGGGTAGTAACTGTAAGGCACGAATCACGTCGACCTCCCCCAGCATCGCAGGAATGCTGGCAATCGCCCTGGCATCAAGCTGTGCCACACCCATGGTGGTGCGCTCCAGATGCTCACCGGCACGCCGGCTCCGAACGGTAACCTCATCCAGCAAGGTTTCTGCGGGATGCAGTACCACGTCAAGCTCTTTATTAAAGCCTTCCTCCACCAGCACGTTTACCTCTGCCGTCTGATAGCCCACGAAGGTAACCTCCAGGATATATTCGCCGGGCCTTAGGAATATGACAAAGCGGCCATCAGCACCCGAAGAAACACCGTACATGGTGCCTTTAACACGTATGGTGGCCCCCGGCAGGGTTCCTCCGTCAGAACGGTCAGTTACCACACCGCCAACAGCAATCCGTGAAAGCCCCTCCTCCTCCGGCACCCCGTCAACAACAGCCATACCGGCCACGGCAAGCCCCACCGCAGCAACTACCACAGCCACAAAAACTACAAGATGATAAAAAAACCTGAGATGTAACATGTTTATACGCCCCATTCATCATGACAAACTTCATGCCATGACAATGAACAGGATAAACATATTAATGAATGGATTTGTTTAACCTGGAAACCTCTTAACCTGGTAACCTCTTAACCTGGAAACATCTTAACCCCTAAACCACAAACCCCCTCACCCCAAACGGCACCTGTGAGTTCTGCGTCACCACCAGTTGCCGGCCGGCCTTCCACTGGTAATCGACCGAAGCATCCACATCAATCCTGGTAATTTCTTCTAGTTCTGCTTGTGTCACCATCTGGTCGTGGCGAAAGAATGTGGCCGTAAACTCGCTGGCGAAGAAGGTCTCCATCACCACCAGTTTGCCATTGATCAACCGCCACCGCCCCCTCCTGTCAATAGAACGCAGCTCAATAATCTTTGGTTGCAGAGCCATCTGGCTGATGTTGAGGCTGGCACCACGAATATCGTTAATCTCCAGGTGGACGCTGATGTCACGATCATATTTACCTCCCAGAGAAAAGATCCCCATAAACTTTACCCCACTATTCAACTTGCGATTGGCAGTGATAGAGCCATAGATCATGTTGGCCTCGGCCTTTCCATACTTCCATACCGACTCGTCAACATCGGGAAGCACCTCCCGGCAATGACCAAATATTCGTAGCTTCTCCCTGTCGAGAATCACCCCCGGAACATAGTTTGTCGTACTTAACGGAAGAATTCTTAACCCGGAAAGGTGTGTCCTGACAAATCTTTGAAATTCCATACTTCAGCTATTTTTATACAGTTCTCAAAACAAATATCTAAAATATTTCTATAACCTGTATAAAAAAACGAAAAAGATTTGCAACACCCCCAACAATTCAACCGTATAGGCCCAGTCCTGTCTCTACAACAACTCAACAATTACAAACCGGCACGCAGCAGGTACACAGTAATCTTGTTATTGAAGTCATGCTGTATCTGTCGAATGAGCTTGTGGCGCGCATCGAAGGTGTGGTTATCGATCTGGTTTAAAGGAAGCACCCGTCGTGAGGTGCCGCTGATAAATGCGGCGTCAAACTCCTTCAGCCGGCTCATATGCACACGCTCCTCCCTGACAGTCAAACGCATATTTCGACAACATTCGATGATATGCTTGCGTGTGATTCCAGGCAACACATAGTCTAACGGAGGGGTAATCACCGCATCCCCGGCAATAAAAAATACATTAGACCGGCTCCCTTCAGTAATATAGCCTTCCGCATCGACGAGCAGGGTCTCATACACATGCTTACTCACCTTCACCTCGTTGGTTTGCTGGCGCAACACCACATCCATTACCTTCGCATTGGGGTTGCTCCTGATCCCGTCGAACAGCACCACAGCCACCCCCTCATCGAACTGTTGCTGAGTGGGATACTTGTGTTCTGTAACATACAGCAACAGTATGTCCTTCTCACCCGCCCCTGCCTGGCGAAACACAAACTTTAAATTACCTACCTTCAGGCTGTTGGTTTCAATCAACACCATCACCTGTCGCTCAAGATCCGAGAGTGTCCACGGAAAAGAATTACCGGTGAGCTGCACCGATTGAAACAAACGCTCCAGGTGGTCTTCAAGAAATAACGGTATGCCCCACATCACTCTGAACACCTCATAAATATAGGTGGAATGAGACAGGAATACCTTATCAAAACCATGGCAATCAACCAACTCCCCATTGCTTATGTAACAGGCTCCATGACACTCGGACATCATATAAAATTTTGCGGCAAAGGTACGGAATTCATTTGCCATAATAAACAACCAGAAGTGGGTTTAAAAAAAATATCCTATTTTTGCGGGTTGTGAATTACGGGTTGAGGGTTGATTGTACCGTAGGGACGACCCTTGTGGTCGCCCGTTACCAGGTTAAACAAATTTTAAAGAATTATATGGTTATGACAAGAGTTCTATTATTGGCTTTACTGGTAAACATGATTGGTGGGATGGTGCATTCGCAGACAGCCCGCGTGGTGGGCCTGCGTGACAATACCCCATCGGTATTTGCCTTTACCAACGCCACCATCGTCACAGAGCCGGGAAAGTTGGTGGATGATGCTACCCTGGTGATCAGGAACGGTCTCGTCGAGGCCGTCGGTAGTGGGGTGAGCATCCCGGCTGATGCCTGGGTCATCGATCTGAAAGGAAAGCACATTTACCCCGGATTTATCGACATCTTCTCGCATTATGGAATGCCTGACGAGGTAAAAGACGAGATGGTGAGCCAGACACACTGGAACCCCCAGGTACGAAGTTTTTACCGTTCCGGTGATGTATTCCGGTATAACGAGAAGGAGGCTCAGACCATGCGGTCGCAAGGCTTCGTGGCCACACACACCATCCCGGAGCACGGCATCTTCGCCGGACAAGGGGCCGTTGTGAGCCTGGGAGAGGGTGAGAAAGCCCGCCTGCTGATCAGCGACGGCGTGTCACAAGCTCTCTCCATCAACCGCTCAGCCAAATTAGGTCGCGGCTACCCCCACTCATCTATGGGTGCCTATTCACTGATACGACAAACTTTATACGACGCACAGTGGTATGAACAAGCCTGGAAGGCCTACTCCGCCAACCCTGCTTCCACACCAAGACCCGAATCCAATACAGCCCTTGCCGTCCTGGCAGGCAACCTGGCCAACAGGAAACCCTTCATCATCGAAGCTGCCGACGAGCAGTGGGTCGGTCAATACAGCAGGCTACAAGATGAGTTTCCAATACAACTATGGATCGTTGGCAGTGGCTCTGAATACCGCCACGCTCAATCGACAGACAACACCATACCCCTGATCCTGCCCCTGAATTACCCCGAAACACCAAAGGTATCATCACCGGAAGAGGCTATGAAAGAGTCGCTGGAAAGCCTGCGCCACTGGTACTACGCACCAGAAAACGCCAGCCGTATGATACAGCATGGTCATACAGTAGCCTTTACCAGCAAGGGAATCAAAAACAAAGGTGACTTCCTGAAGCACCTCAGGATGGCCGTCGAACGCGGACTATCTGAGAAAGAAGCGTTGGCAGCATTGACCACGACGCCCGCATCATTGCTGCAACTACAAAACAAATTCGGCACCATCACCCCCGGCAAGTCGGCCAGCTTCATCATAGCCAGTGCTAACATCTTCAGCAAACAAGGAAATGTTGAACAGGTGTGGATCGATGGAAAAAAATACCAGGTAAAAACAGAACGCGAAGACCCCAGGGGTGAGTGGAGCTTCTCAAGCCCGGAAGCCTTAAATGGAGCAATACTTAGTATAGAGGGCAGCCAGTCAAAATTACGTGGACACATTACTCTGGAAGACCGGCAAGTCAAACTGTTGAATCCCGTCGTAGAAAATGAACATTTGGTATTAGCGTTCGATGGCGATAGCCTCAGACTACAAGGCCGCCACCGGATAACAGCACAGGCACACGCCCATGAAATGCTCGGGATAGGTGCCACCGACAAAGGCATGATATATGCCTGGACAGCACTGCGAACAGCAGAATACGAACAGGTAAGCCAGTACGATGAGGCAAATGATAAGCATGACAACGACCCTAATATTGATCAGCAAAATGGCGACAACCAGGACGGCAATGGAGACGACGACAAACCGCAGCACAAGGCCCTGGAGTTGCCACAGCGTTACCCCGCTATCGACTACGGACTTACAGAGCTACCTTACCAGCCAGAACATGTGGTAGTTCGCAATGCCACCATCTGGACGCAAGGGCCACTGGGACGCCTCGAAGAAGCGGACATGCTGATCAGCAAGGGCAAAATCGCAGAGATAGCCCCCTCACTCGCTGCGCCACACGGGGCAATAGAGATAGATGCTACCGGAATGCATGTGACACCGGGACTGATAGACCCACACTTGCATACCAGCATCCTGGGTAACGTAAACGAAACCGCCGATGCCATCACCTCCGAGACACGCATCCTCGACGTAATAGACGCCAACAACGTATGGATATACCGACTGCTGGCCGGCGGGCTAACAACCGCGAAACTGTTTCATGGCTCCGCCAACCCAATTGGTGGACAAGATGCCGTAATCAAGATGCGTTGGGGAAACAACGCAGCAGACCTGGTGATGGCACAAGCTCCTCCGGGACTGAAGCTCGCCCTGGGAGAAAACGTCAAACGCAGCACCGAAAGATATCCCACCACCCGCATGGGTACAGAACAAATCTTAAAAGACGCCTTCGAAGCAGCCTTGCAGTACGAGAGAGACTGGCAGACCTGGGAACAACAAAGGCAAGGCATCCCACCCCGGCGCGACCTGCAACTGGAACCAATACTGGAAGTAATCCGCGGGAAACGGTTTGCACATGTACATGCATACCGCCAGGATGAAATGATTATGATGATGCGGCTGGCAGAAGACTATGGCTTCAGGATCGCCTCCTTTGAACATACCCTCGAAGGATATAAGATCGCCGACGAGCTGCGTGACCATGGCGCCGGTGCCGTGATATGGACTGATTGGTCATCGTTCAAGATAGAAGCATCCGACGGCATACTTCAAAATGCCAGACTGCTGCTCGATGCCGGTGTGCTAACCAGCCTGCACTCCGACAACACCCAGCTGTCCACACGCATGAACTGGGAAGCAGCAAAAACCGTCATGACAGGCGTATCAGAGGAAGACGCCATAGGCCTCATCACCATCTTCCCCGCCATGATCATGGGCATTGACCAGTACACAGGTAGCCTCGAACAAGGAAAAGATGCCGACTTCGTAATCTGGAACGGCAACCCCCTCTCTGCTTTCACCACCGCATCACAAACCTGGATAGAAGGGAAAAAATACTTCGACAGGGAATACGACAAGCAACTGCAAGAGGAAATACGACGGGAAAGAGCCCGGATCATCGAACACATATTAAAGGGGAGTTGAGGGGTTGAGGAGTTGTAGGGACAGGGCTTGACCTGTCCGAAAGGCCAAAGGTCGAAGGTCGAAGGTCTACCATGTAGGGGCGAAAAATATTTCGCCCCAATAGATCGGTCGAACAAAAAACATACTAAAGAAGTTAATTATGAAACATATTAGCGAAACAAATAATAAAAAACCCGGTTGGATAGCCAATACACGTTTGGGAGGCCATCGTGTTGCCTTGAGTCTGGCATTGGTAATCACTGTCTTTGCGTTTGATCAGGCCGCCGGTCAGCTACCTGCTCCGGCACAGAAAACTCCCATCGCCCTTGTTGGCGGCGACATATACCTTGAAGGCGGCGAGGTGATAGCTGGAGGTACCATCGTATTCGACCAGGGTAAGATCGTTGCCCTAGGCCAGGAGCCAGACTTGCCCGAAGGCTGCCAAATGATCGACGTGAGTGGCAAGCAGGTGCATCCCGGGTTGATACTGTCACGCACATCGCTGGGCCTGACAGAGATCAGCCGCCATGCTGAGTCGACCGACCTGTCGGAAATCGGCCCCATCAATCCCAACGTGAGAGCTCAGGTGGCCTTTCACCCGGCCTCCGAACATATCGGGGTGGCAGCGGTTCATGGCATCACCACAGCGGTAGCAGCACCCACTGGGGGCATCATTTCCGGACAAGCGGCTGCCATGCGTACCGATGGCTGGACATGGGAGCAGATGACAGTAAAGACGCCCGTTGGTATGATGGTTAATTGGCCCTCCATGTCGAACGATGAAACCCGGAAAGATGCCATCGAAGCGCTGAATGAAACCATGGAGCGGGCTAAAAGATACCGCCTGTCAAAGGAAGACGCTGCCAACAGGAATGTTACACCCCCACCCACAGACCTGCGCTGGGAGGCCATGCTGCCTGTACTAGAAGGCACCTTACCCCTCTTCATCAGCGCCAACACAATATCTGACATACAGGCTGCCATGCTTTGGAGCGAGCAACAAGGCGTAAACATGGTACTGGTGGGTGGACGGGATGCTGGCTATATCGCAGATCAGCTTGCAGTCAAAGACATCCCCGTGGTGGTAACCCCGGTCATCGGGGGTCCAGCCAGGGCCTGGGAAGGGTACGACAGAACCTATTCCCTGCCACACCAGCTACATGAAGCAGGCGTACGCTTTTGCATTGGCGGAGAAGTCTCAGCAGCAGGAGCCTATAGGCTGAGCCATCACGCCGCTGCCGCTGTGGCCTTCGGATTGCCGCAGCAGCAAGCCCTCGAAGCCATCACCATCAACGCAGCTAAAATACTGGGCATCAACCACCTCACCGGAAGCCTCGAAGCAGGGAAGTTTGCCGACATCATCGTTACCAACGGCAACCCCCTTGAAATAGCTACACGCACAGAAATGGTGTTCATCGAAGGTCGCCAACTCGATACCACCGACAAACACCGCAGACTATACGAACGCTACATGATGAAACTGGATAGATAATCGCTGGTGCGATCCCTAGTAACCCGGTAACCTGGTAGTACCCGATCTGAAGGGGATCTCTCGCTAACGCTCGAGACAGGCCTGGCAACGGGCGACCATAAGGGTCGCCCCTACGGAATAACCAACCCACGACCCCCACCCACGACCCCCACTCACAACCCACAACTCGCAACTCAACACTTTTTCACCAATTGTATTATGTTTTTTGTAATTTTATTGGTTTAATAACACATCCATGGGAAGAAAAGAAATCAAGAAACAGCGGCTTACCAAGAAGCAACAACGTGAAAGGACCAGGCAACTTATAAAATATATGGCCCCATTGTTCTGGGCATTTGTGACCTGGTTTGCCTTAATATCTCTGATCCACACTCCCTGGCTTCGTGATGTTACGAGAGAGTTCTTTGTAGGCTTCACCACCCATGCTGCCTATTGGTTCGGCAGGGTGCTGTTCATCCCTGTAGAGATGTACAGCGTGCCCTTTCTCTCGGTGAAGGGCTTCAATATGCAGGTGGTGATGGAATGTACCGCCTACAACTTCTACCTGTTTGCCTTGGTGCTCACCCTGTTTGCACGCTGGCCCCTCAGGCACAAGATCAGCAGCCTGGCTATCTTTCTGGTGGTCATCTTTATTCTCAACAATATGCGATTCATCACCATGGGATACCTGGGAAACTTCCGCCCCGACCTGTTTGATGCCGTACACGACTATGTATGGAATATTCTTTTCGGCTTCATGGTCTTCGGCATCTGGGCCTGGCGTGAGGTGATGGCTCAGGAGATGACCAAAAAACAGGAGGTACCATCATGAAAGAAGGAAAAGGACTGATCAAAAAGATAGGTATTCTGCTAGCCGCCTCCATCTTTGTGGCCATATTATGGTTTGCAGGTCTGGAGCAGGTGTACGCCAGGGTGCTGGTATTCTCCACCAACGTGGTGATGAGCATCGGCGGCAGCGACACCGAGATACGAATCGAAGAGCAGAACGCAACTTACTACTTCCGCGTCATCACCACCATACAAGGTACCCGGGGCACCTTTCTTCAAAAGTTCGGATCCCTGCTGATACCGGCAGTGATGATCTTCGCATGGCAGATATTCACCGCCTTTTACCTGAAACGCAAACAAGCCCTAAAGTCGTCGGCATTAAACTTTGGCGTATTCTTTGCCTTCCAGATACTATTCATGCTGCTACTCACAGGCTTCCATAACTCCAACGTAGCCAGATACATTTACGAGATGTTCCTCGACAGCTTCTACATCGTGGCACTGGCTATTATCCTGGTCGATAATTTCCGGAATCCGGTGTTCCTGAAATTCCTGCAGAAATAAGTTCAAACCACAGTTTTTTTTACCGGAGAACGCTGAGTGATTCGCCACATTATTCATATTTCAACACGGTGCCGGGGTTGACGTTTGATACCCTGATGGCATGGTAGGATACAGTGATGACGGTAACGGCAAGTGCCATCAGCAAGGATATCGCAAAGGGCAGCCAGGACAAGGAGATTCGATACGGGAAAGTATCGAGCCATTCGTGGAGAAAGTACACCGACAGAGGAGCTGCCAGCAAGAATGCTACCCCAACCAGCTTCAGGAAGTCTTTCAGCATGAGCAGCACCAGGTTGCTCATTCGTGCACCCATCACCTTCCTGACAGCCATCTCCCGCATGCGACGCTCGGCCATAAAAGAAGCCAGACCGAACTGTCCCAGACAGGCTATCAAGATGGCGAAGACAGAGAAGATCATGAATATGTGACTTAACTGTTTATCCTGATCGTAATGCGACAAAAAGACATCATCCAAAAAGAAATATTCGAATGGGATCACCGGCGAGAACTCTTTCCACACCTTCTCTATATGGCTGATGGCCTCCGGAATATTGTTGGCATTGACACGTATGTTGGCAAAGTTCAGGCTCGTCTCTGTCCATAAGATGACCAGCGGCCCGATAGGGTTGTGCAGTGAATTGTAGTGGAAGTCACGTACCACCCCTATGATGCGGTATGAGTTGAAGGCGTCATTAAAGGGTTTTCCCACCACTTCCTCATAGCTACCCTCGTAACCGAAGTAGCGTACTGCCTGTTCGTTGAATAACACGGCGTTGCCCGCTTCCGACTGGTAGTCCTCAGAAAACAGCCTGCCTGCCAGCAACTCCAGCTCCATCATGGCAGGATAGTTGGCATTGACGGGCATCAGGGTGTATTGCCTGTCGCCCATATCATTAACATTGGCTGTCTCCTGCCAGGTAATGGAGCCGGGAAGCTGCGCCGAGAGAGCCACATCTGTTACACCTGGATACTCCATGAGCTGTTGCTGGAAAGCCTCCCAGCGCGGAAATACCTGCTGGTTCAGGCCCACCACCAGTACCTGCTCCATATCCATGCCTGATTCCTTTTCCTGCATATACGTCAGTTGCCTGTAAATAACCATGGTGGCAATGATCAGCGAAACAGAGATCAAAAACTGAAATATAATGAGGGCCTTACGGAAGAAGGCTCCCCGTTTGCCGCGTACGACATCGCCTTTGATCACATCCACCGGCACGAAAGCCGTCAGGTAGAGGGCAGGATAGATGCCAGAAAACACGCCCACAATGGTTGAACTCAGCAGCAGCAAGCCTAAAATAGCCGGCAGGTTCATGTCTCGCAACCTGAAAGAAGTATCTGCAAAATCGTTGAACCACGGCAATCCGGCCTCCAGCAGCACCAGCGCCAGCACCACGGCAAAGGTAGTGATAACCACCGACTCGGTAAGAAACTGTAGCACCAGGCTGCCGCGGTGGCTACCCAGCAGCCTTCGTATACCCACCTCGCGCGAACGCAGGGAAGACCGGGCGGTAGACAGGTTAATAAAATTGACGATGGCTATGAGCAGGATGAATACGGCGATGGCCAGGAACATACGCACATTCTGTTTGTTGCCATGCAAGATTGGGGGCTCATGCCGTACCTCGTTAGCGAAGTAAATATCTTTTAAAGGCCTCAAAAAGAAATCCTTATCCAACTCCATGCCGAACTCTTCCCGTACCTCTTCATAAAAGGCATCGTTGATCTTTTCCTCCAGGTGTGCTATGTCGGTATTATATGCCAGCAATACAAAGGTGATATAGTTCCATCCACCCCAGTTGTCGAGAATATTTTCCGTGTCAGGATAAAACTCAGCCATTAAGTGAAACGGCACGATGGCATTGCCGGGGATGTGAAAATGGCGTATGTCTTCGATCAGGCCGGTGACCTGCAAAGGCATCATATCATGGATACGCAGCACCCTTCCAATCACATTGTGGGTAGTCCCGAAGATAGTAACTGCCAGCGACTCCGTCAGCACAATGGAGTGTGGCTCGGTGAGAGCTGTAGCAGGGTTGCCTGCAATGAAATTGAAAGAGATAATGTCGAAGATGGTGCTGTCGGCAAACATGATGCGATTGCCTGGAAAGGTGGTCTCTCCATACTGCAGCAAAGTGCCACGGCTGCCCGGGATTACCCTGGCTGCCGCTTCCACTTCGGGATACTTCAGCTGCATGAATGGGCCAAAGGCAGAACCTGTAGCCGCCCACTCTCCCTTCTCCAAACGGTAAATACGGTCGGACTTCTCCACCCAGCGGTCGTAAGCTACCTGATCAACAATATATACCGCAATAAAAAAGAAAACTGCAATACCGAGGGCAAAACCCAGTATGTTGATGGCAGAATAAAACAACTGTCTTTTCAGGTTTCGCAGGGCCAATATGAAGTTGTAAAGTATCATTACAGGTATAGTCACATTTTCTGCCTTTTACAGTCCAAAAAACAGTCCATTCACATTATCACATTGAAATGCAAACACTTAAAAATAATTAATCAGGACTATCCGTCGGATGGAGCAGAAATATCTGTTCATTTTCATACAGGTATTGTACGAAAGCGGTCATATAACTGAGTGGTCGATACCGTCGAAGTCTGTGATAAGCGTCTTAAGCCTTTTGGCAATGGTCTTCACGCCACCATCTACGTCTGATTCGATGTTGAGTGGCATCACAGGGTCATGTAACGACATCCTGAGTAAAAACCAGCCCTTCTCATCCTCATTATTACACCTGACCCGTATTCCTTCATAGTTTTTCGATTCGGGCCTCCACCCTTCCATACCGGCTACCAGCTCTGGCATGCGTGCGAGCAATCCGTTGCCATAAGCAATAAAGTCAGCATCGAGAATAGACAGGCGAAATTCTTCACTCTCCACTGGATGCTGCAGGTCTTCTATCAGGCTGCTGATGCTTTTATTGCTGGCATGAAGCTTTGCCAGCCTGATCAGTATCTTAGCCACCAGATAGGCACCGTCATCAAGAAAATAATTCTCCTTGAGGGCTGCATGGCCGGATGTCTCTATCGCAATCCACGACTCCACACCTGCTTTGTTCAGTCGGATGGCCTCGTCAATCACATTCTTGTAGCCCCTTTTGAAGCGGTGGTGCTTGCCCTTTAGCTTATTTTCGATGAAGGCGGTAAGCCCTTCGGAAGTGATGGAGTCGGTTACCACCGTACTTCCGGGATGCTCATCAAGAATGATGGCCGATATCAGTGCGATTAGGGCATTTCTGTTAACAGGCTCACCCTGCTTGTCGACTACCGCGGCCCGATCCACATCTGTGTCGAAAATGATACCCAGATCGGCACCATGCTTCACCACCGCCTGGCAAATCGACTCCATGGCCTCTTTGTTTTCCGGGTTGGGGATGTGATTGGGAAACATGCCGTTGGGCTCCAGAAACTGACTCCCTTCAATATTGGCACCCAGGGGCGACAGTATCCGGTCGGCGAAGAAGCCCCCTGCCCCATTGCCGGCATCCACAATAATTCGCAAACCTTCCAGCGGCCAATCATATTTTGTGGGATGGTTTACCCCTTTCCGGATGGTGTCGGTAATCATTGATGCGTACTCTGCAATAAAGTCAACGCTGCTTAGCGTACCCGGCACATTGGCATCATCAAAGACATGATTGGCCGCCATATCCAGAATGTCTGAAATGTCATTCTTGTTCAAC
>SKYG01000149.1 GCA_007128045.1 Bacteroidales bacterium
GAGGTGGTGGCCCAGTGCGAGAGGTCGCTCCAATTACCCCCATCACCTACCCAAAAGTAATCCTGCGAAAAACCGGATATGGCAAACATTGTGGCCATCAAATATATCCCCAATATTCTCATAACATATAAATTTTTAAAATTATGTGTTGTAATTTCTTGATTAATATCTATATATCGACATTGCTACATAAATTTACTACAAATCGCACAAAAAAACAAGGATGAATAAATTATTTTACAATTTTTCCTCTGCAACCAACATGTTGGCTTTATCGCACCGCGACGAGATATGCACCGATGATTTCTAAAAAAACACCTCCGTTTTGATCTGCCCGGGAGAAACTCCTCCCACCTCAAGCATGTCAATCACCTCGTCAATCATGGCCGAATTGCCACACAGGTAATAAAAAGCGTCTGTATGTATATCATTTTGGGATAGGTAACCTGTAACACGCACTTTGTACCCCATCCCGGCATCGCGCGACAAACAGGCGATGTATCGGGCCGGATCATAGTCGTCCATGTGGTAAGCTTCACTACGGTAGCGAATGCCATGCAAAAGGGTGTATTCAATGTCTGGATATGACAGGATGAAGCTGCGGAACGGCGAAATACCCGTGCCGGTAGCCACAAACACCACAGGCTTCCTGTCATGGATTACCTGGTCACTCAGAATAAAAAAGCCAAATGGGCCGCTGAGCTCCAACAGGTCGCCCGGCATCAGCTGCCTCAACCTGCGCGACACCACTCCCTGATCCACCTCTTTGATCAACAGGTCGATATAGGGATCATGCTCCGAACTGTAAATGGAATACTCCCGCGAAATGCGTTCACCAGGAAAACCCAAAACCACATACTGCCCGGCCCTGAACTCCAACCCATTACGCTCCATCCTCAACACAAACGCCGAATCACTCAGCCAGACAACAGACAATACTTTAGATTGCATATTATTTCCCAATCTCAACAAATCAACAAATCAACAGCTCAACAAATCAACTTTCTTATCCGTTTACATGCAACTCCGCATGATACGACGACCGCACCAGCGGGGTGCTTTCCACAAAGCTAAACCCACGTTTCAGCCCTTCTTCCTTGTAGAAACTAAATACTTCAGGGGTGATAAACTCCTCTATCTTCAGGTGGTGTTCAGACGGTGCCAGGTACTGTCCGAGGGTCATCACGCGGCAGCCTACCTCACGCAGGTCGTCCATGGTCTGAAGCACCTCCTCACGGGTTTCTCCCAGGCCGAGCATGATGCCTGACTTCGGCACGATACCGCTTTCGGCTACCTGCTTCAACACCGACAGGCTGCGGTTGTAACGTGCCCTGTCGCGGACCTTTGGTGAGAGGCGCCTCACGGTCTCCAGGTTGTGCGAGATCACCTCAGGCTGTGCATCAATCACCTTCTGGATGTCGGCAGGGGTGGCATCGAAATCGGGGATGAGCACCTCCATGGTGACATCCGGATTGACAGACTTCACCACCCTGATGGTCTCGGCCCAGAAGGCAGCACCACCGTCGGGCATATCGTCACGGGCCACCGAGGTAATCACACAGTGCTTGAGGGTTAAGGTCTTTATGCTCTGCGCCAAGCGCTTGGGTTCATCCCAGTCGGGCGCATCGGGGATCATATTGGGTACATCACAAAAACGACAGTTGCGGGTGCACTTGTTGCCAAGGATCATAAAGCTGGCCGTACCTGCATCCCAGCACTCAGCACGGTTCGGGCATTTGCCGCTGCTGCAAATGGTGTTGAGCTTCTGCTCCTCAATAAGCGTCTTTACCCTGGTAAAATTCTTCCCCCCCGGTATCTGAGTCTTCATCCAGTGGGGCAACCTCCCTTTTCTTTCCATAATTAACATATCTTCATATCTAAAGATACAAATGAAAACCATTATAAACAAATGAAATTCTCATGCCAAATGCTTTGACACACATACGCATGATGATATTTCATGGGGTCAAAGGTCGATCGAAGCAAAGCGAAGATCCCGATTCATCGGGAAAGTCGAAAGTCGAAGGAAAAAAAATAAACATATGAAATACACATGTCGAAGATCCCGATTGTTCGGGGACAGACACTTTGACGCACACGGGCATGATTATGGGCACTGGGTGAGATCCCGAACATGCGTTAAGGATTTGCTTCGCTCTGCTTTTTGACCTTCGACCTTCGACTTTTGACTTTTGACTTTGACAAATATTAAACACATGTAAAGATTTCAGAAGCTGTGTATCTTTGCCTTTCCAATCGTGTTACGATGACTGAATTTCTTGCCGGATCTTTTACAGTTTACGATATCGCTATATTGGCCATGGCGGCATTGTTTGTGGGCATGGCCAAGACGGGTATCTACGGTCTCGGCACGCTGGTGCCGCCGATCCTGGCTGCTGTGTTCGGCGGAAAGGTGTCGGCAGGGCTGCTGCTACCTATGCTTTCCATGGCCGATATCTTTGCCGTGATCTATTATAACAGGCATGCCAGCTGGCACCACCTCTGGAAGCTGTTTCCGTTTGCCGCCATCGGGGTGTTCATCGCGATATATGTGGGCGAGGTGATCAACGACCACACCTTCAAGATCATCATGGGGGTGCTGATCCTGACTGGCATCCCCATCATGATATGGCGCGAATACCGGAAAAGCACCAATCCTTTGCAGGGCAACTGGTGGACAGGCGGCATCTTCGGAACCACAGGCGGATTCAGCACCATGATCGGCAATACCGCAGGTCCCATTATGAACCTTTACCTGCTGTCGATGCATCTTCCTAAAAATGTGCTTATAGGTACCGGAGCCTGGTTTTTTCTGATCATCAACCTGTTTAAGATTCCCTTTCATGTGTTTGTATGGGAAACCATTACATGGCCTTCGATAACCATAAACTTCATGCTATGGCCAGTGGTGCTGCTGGGCGGATTCCTGGGAGTCAGGATCGTACGCATCATACCGGAAAAACCGTTCAGATGGCTGATCATCATCATGACCACCCTGGCATCTATCAGGCTGTTCTTTTAAGCCATCATCAAATGGTCTAATGATCCTGTTCTCAATATACCATTCATGTTTAATAAACATCCTGAACCATCACCCATGTCAAGCTTTTCCGACCGCATCATACACTTTAACAGCACCCTGAATCCCAAACTCAGCCTGCCGGAGGGCATCGCCATCATGAACCCGTTCCGCGACAACCCCCGCGCCCTGGAGATATCCTCTCAGTTTTACAGAAAGTTCTACAATGACAACAAAACGCGCAGGCTGATACTGGGCATCAACCCCGGAAGGTTTGGTGCCGGGGTGACCGGCATTCCCTTTACCGATACCAAACGCCTGGCGGAGAAGTGCGGGCTTCACATCGAAAACCTGAAAACCCACGAGCCCTCATCGGTATTCGTGTATGAGGTCATCGACGCCTATGGCGGACCAGAGCGGTTTTATGGCGACTTTTACATCAACTCACCCTGTCCGCTGGGCTTCATCAAAGCAACTGAAAAGGGCAAGGCGGTAAACTACAACTATTACGACAGCAAGGCGCTGACCCGCGCGGTGTACCCCTTCATGATCGAATCGGTAAAGGCCCACATCGATCTGGGCATCGACACCAGGGTAGCCTTTTGTCTGGGCAGTGGAAAAAACTACCAGGTGCTGAGCCGCATGAACGAAGAGCATGGATTTTTTGACAGGCTGATTCCCCTGGAGCACCCACGCTTCATCATGCAATACCGTTCGAAGCAGAAACAGCAGTACATTGAGAAGTACCTGGATGCTATGACTGCATAAGCCACAAAGCCCAGCAACAGCAGCAGACTGGTAATAAGGATCTTCATGGGTTAATATTTAGTCGAAAGTCGAAAAAAAAATTCGAGCAACAACATTTTTTCGTATTGCTTGTACATGAACTGCCTGAAGATATCCATGTCTTCCTTTTTACGCGAATCTGTCAGGGCTTTGTAATAAGCAGCCTTATCCTCTTTAAAGACGA
>SKYG01000178.1 GCA_007128045.1 Bacteroidales bacterium
AGCTTGAAGAACAGCATACAGTCTACCGAGGCTACCGCCAAAAACGGTAGCCCATAAACCCAACTATGAGAATCAGGGATGAGTATATGGCCCAATTGCTCAATGGAATAGCCGGCATGGGAACCTCGTAATACATGGTGGCCTGTTGAAAGGGAATGGAAAAAGAATATTTACCATTATCTTTAAGCGCTTTTGTATTTATATTGTTATTCCAACCTTTTACAAAATAATATACTCCTGGAACAGCGTTGTCGGTGGGCCGAAAAGCCCATTCATATTCAGTGTATTGACCATCAAAGATAGTATGACTCTGATCATATTTAGACGTAGAGAAGTACACTCCGGGTGTCCACTCATAGTTTACCTCTGTAAGCTGTGGTGTGGTGGGTACATCAAAAGCATTTCCACTGTCATGTAAAACGAAAGCGTTGCTGGTGTCGTCATCAGTGATTTTTACCCAGGTCAACGGATCCATAGCTAATGAATAAAAAAGAGAAATGTCTTCCTCAAATTCCGGATTTTCCGAATCACCATAAAACTCCTGCAAACGCAAGCGTACAACATCTGTTCCTTCAAAATAAATAGGCACATTCTCTTCCTCGGTTTTCCAGGATGCTGTTTTCTCATCGCCGTCATTATTCCTCCAGCGATAACCAGACTGTGCTGTTGTTTTGGCTGTCACTTCGATCATCGCGAACAAAGTGATAAAAAGGGTAATTATGATATATTTCATCTGTTTAAAATTTAGTCGAACAGTCAAAAAGGAACGCAAGGCCTTTAAACATGCTCATGTCAAAAATCCCTGTCATGGGAATATCATATGTTCATTGTGTAGGTTGAGATTTAAATGACATTGTAAAACTAATTAAAATGATGATACAAAATATCAGAAAAATAAAAATTGGCATTGCAAGAGGGAATCTGGCATATAATGTACGGATTGTATTGGGATGAATAGGACCAATAATCAATTCAGGACTGTCTGATTGACTTAATCTTACTACCTCCCCCCTGCTGCTGATGATTCCTGACATGCCCCTGTTGCTGTTGATGATCATATCCTTTCTGTATTCGATGGCTCGTAACCTTGCCAGATAAAAATGGTGCTGTATATTCTGGGTATTCTCAAGCCAGGCGTCATTGCTCATATTTACCAGGTAATCAGGCGTCTTTTTCGGAGAATCAACATAGAATGGCAACAATGACTCATTGCATACCATCACCCAGGCCTTTCCCAGACTGGTGTTTAAAATCGGGCTGCGTTCTCCCCTCTTTATATTGTTATAAATACTTTGTGTGAGCATTGGAATGGCTGTCGATTCATAGGATCTTAAAAGGGGCTCCTCAAAAAAGGTGAGCAGCCTACGCTTGTCTACCCTTCCAATAGCACTACCATCAGCATCGATAAGATAAGCAGAGTTATACACATATCCTGAATCATCCTCTGTATCAGTCAGGTAGCCAACAATATTTTGCGTTGACCTGTTGTTCGTTTTTATAATCCCTGAAATGGCAACAAGTATGTCATCGTTATCTATGTATGTCCATGGCAAAGCGGTTTCCGACCATACCAGGATTTCCGGATTGTGTCTGGCAGACTCGTTCACCAGTCCCAGCATCGTATTGATGATGGCATCACCGCTCTCTACCCAACGTGTTTCGGCTTCAACATTCTCACAAACGATACCGATGATTTTTGCATCATGAAGGTCAGTATTTGCCAAATGAAATGCCGCCATTCCGTATCCCAGATTTGCGAAAAAGATAGCTGCGGCAATGACAAGAAAAAGCTTCTTTTTCAGCATGATTGAACAGGCGACCAAATAATTTACCGCGGCAACAAGTAATCCAATGCCTATGGCTCCCACAACCGATGCCAACTGGATCATATATATATTGGCTGACAGGGGGGCTGCCAAAAAAAATTTCGTCCAGACAAGTCCGGTAAGTAGGTGTATCCGTAAAAATTCCGTGATAAAGAAAATGGCCGCAAAGAGTAACATATTCAAGATTACGTAGCTTACACCATTGGCATCTTTAATGTTAAGTGTATGATACAGCAAAAACATGGCAGCAAACCAGAAGGAAAGCAACAAAGACAGCAATATCACTCCCGTATAACCCAGTATCAGGCTTGTACCTGAATATACTTTCAGGGCTTGAGGCATCCATAATAAAAGAATACCTCCAAACACAAAACCACACAATATGGCATATCGAGCCGTATCTTTGTAACCCTTCCCATTAATGGCAACGATCAAAGGTACCAGGGCAATCCATATTAACCACTCATTTAGCGTAATGGAGGCTATACCCAGTAGTACCCCTGAAAAAGCACTTAGCAGTAATGGAGATTTAGATAAATTCATGCTTTACTATCAGGTGCCAATTTAGGATAGCTTCAAACACGATTAAGCAGGAGTGCTTAAAGCCTGAGAGAAAAATAAGCGTAAAAATAGATAAATAATGCGTAGGTGGGTGGAAACTAGCCTTTTTTTTCTATTTTTATCATCCAAATATGAACCCATTCCTAAAATGACTTTTTATACGTCCCGTAGATAAACGCAGGTGTTCAACATTAGGTTACTAACAATAATAAATCAGCGAAAATAAGCGGGAAATTTTTTTTGATATGCCAGTATTAATAGTCAGTGAAGTACCGTATGAAACTGTAAAAGCAGGTGTTAAACGCAAAATCCTACACACCAAATCTTTGATGAATGTGTTGATCGACTTTGATAATGGGCCCTGGGAAGAACCTGAACCATATCATTCACACCCACATGAGCAGACCTCATACGTAGCGAAGGGTGAGATCATCTTTTTTTGTGAAGGGGAAGAGCCACAGAAACTGAAAGAAGGCGATATGTTCGCCGTTCATTCCGGGAAACAACACACCATACAGCTGTTAACACCCGAAGTGAGGCTGATCGATAGTTTTACGCCACTTAGAAACGATTTTTTGAAAGTATAATACCAATAGTTTGAAAACTGAAACTACAGATGAGGCATTATCAGCCCATCAGAAACAGCTCGAAAATATTGTCAAAGAATGCCTGTTGCCAGGTCTGAACACTCCTTTTATGAGGCTTGGCAGGCTGTTGGAAGGATATCGTAAAGATGCTAAAAACTTTTTCGGCAGGCTTAAGGCAACTGATGGTTCTGAACACACCATCCGCATGCTTTTAGAGCACCTTCACTTCAGAAAACAAATACTTCTAAGACTCGATACCTGGATTAAAGAAAGAGAACAGCTATCAACAGATGATGTACTAGCCAGGTATGAAAATAAAATTCATGATCTTTTAGATCAGGTTCCTGCATATTGGGTAATAGACCAACCTTCTGACCGGTTCAATAGCCTTCCTGGAGATCAGATAGGTACCCGTATAATAAAATCCATAAAACGAACGGGATATTCAATTTCGTCGGTGACACTAAAGGCATTCAACCTACTCAAGGTACCATTTGGCAGCAGGCCAGGTCCTATGCCCACCTGGAAACAAAGGCTTGCTGTCAGGCAAATAACTTCCTGGTATTATGAAGTCATTTTACCTGAGAAATATGGTACCATACTTCATTCTGCGCATAAAAAAGTAGCCTGTCTGGCCTCGGATATCTGGGTGGCAGATGACAACTTATATGAGGAGATAGCCAGTTCTCATAAAAGAACCACCGATGTTGATTCATTGACAGATACCTGCTTCAGAAACATATTCTCAAGGCTTGAAAGCACTCAACAAGAAATAGAGAAAGAACTTACAAATTTTGAAGCCCGGCTGGATGTAGTCCTGAATGATACCGCCAGCCTTTTTCACAAACAACTAGTTCTTTCGGGTACACTTGAATACTCGGTATTCAGGCACCTGGAATTAAGAAAAAAATTCCAACAAAAAAGAAACAGGAAGACTTTGGCCCTCATGATTAGCAAAAGGCTGAACACACTATTTGCCTTGGCAGATGACTGGAAGTTTAATCA
>SKYG01000198.1 GCA_007128045.1 Bacteroidales bacterium
AATCTTTGTCTTTTCCATAGTGGTGAGATATGTTGATGAGATGTTGGATTTCGGGTTTCATGATGGGGGTTGAGAATGGTGAATGGTGAATTGAGAATTGAGAATTGAGAATTGTGAATGGTGAATTGAGAATTGTGAATGGTGAATTGAGAATTGTGGGTTGTGATGGTTATCAGTAGGGGCGACCCTTGTGGTCGCCTGTTTCCAGGCCTGTCTCGAGTGAAACGAGAGATCCCATTCGAAGTCTTGAATATATCTGAGTTACACAGGCTTTCTGTTCACCGTTCACCGTTCATCGTTCACCGTTGAATGAAGCGGTCTATCACGGCGGCGCCCAATTCGATAAAGCGGTCTTTTTGATCTAATTTAGGTATTCCTGAGGTGCTTACAAAGCCTTCCTCTCCTTTTGAGCGCAGGTATTGATGGGCTGCAATCACGCAGGCGCCTTCATAGGCTGTTTTGCGGAGTTCGTAGTCGAATGGGACGTCACCGCGTGTATCGACTCTTAGTGGTGTGAGTGCTGGTGAATTATGTTCTGTGCCGAAGGTAATGATGAAGTTTTTCTCCTGGAAGTAGTTGACAAATCGTTTTACCACATCGAAATCGTTTCTGATGGGTATCAGCTCGATGCAGGAGATATGTCTTTTTTGCAGTTTGCGATACAACACATCCCAGTCTTCTTCAAAACCAGTGAATTCGCCAGGCTTGGCGTCCAGTAGCGCGGGATAGCAGGGGATTCCGCCGGCATCCAGGATGATGGAGATCACCTCGTCTATTGTTATAAAGGCTTTGGGGTCTTCTTTTACGAATGCTGCGCCACCGGCTTTAAGCAATACGCTGCGAATCTCATCTTCTAGTTCGGCATGGTTGTTCATGTTTGCCAGGGGGTTTTTCCCCCCGAAAAGCGTCTTCAGCATACTCTTTCTCTGATCTACTGTAGCATACTTCTCGAAGATCATTGTTCTGATGGCCCGGGCGATATGCCGTTCCCTGACCATCCCTTTGGTGTATCGCTTTTGGATGTCTTCGAAGTCGAGGCGAAGGTCAGGGTCTGCCTCTTTGAGGATGTTATCGGCTTTGATGGTCATCTCTTTAACCTGAAAATGACTTTCACGGCTAAGCTTCATGATCTTTTCCTGGGATGGGCTATCTTTTGACACTGGAAAGTCGAGGCCTTTTCCGCAGAAATATACCCTTCCGGGGTTGTTTGGGTCGTTAACCCTGATACCTTGTTCTTGCTCAGTTTTGAGCAGCCCCATAAATTCAATATTGAACAGGGGAAATATTCTGTAGGCGAGGCTCTGCTTATGAAATGGTTCGAAGCCATCGGTGGTATAAAAGTCGTTGATTCCCAAAACTTTCACATTCTCTTCCTGGGCTTTGTCGAACAGTTGTTCCATGTTATGAAAAGCACTGAAAGAGTAGGGTGTATGGAGGTGAGCGTTCACTTCATGAACGGTGAGGGGCGTACTGCGTCGGTGCCAATCAAGCAAAGCCTGCTTATCGGGCAAATCATCTAACCAGTTTATCATTTTGCAAAAATACATATTATACGCCCTCCTTGTTCCTTTGAAGTAAAATTTTATCATCATATTTTTCAACAACCTCATGTCCGGGTAACGGCAGGATGCGTTGGTGTATAGCATCGATGATCCATCCAGCCTGCGGGAAGTAATAGTTTTCCAGTTCGTATGCAGGTACGATCCAGTTCTTTGCACCCACCACAACAGGTGGTGCATCAAGGTAATCGAACGCCATCTCTGTAACGGTTCTTGCCAGTTCGTTCAAAAACGATCCCCTGGCATTGGCATCGCCGGCAACCACCAGTCTGCCGGTTTTTTTGACAGATTCCAGCACGGGTTCATAGTTGAAAGGTACCAGACTTCGTGCATCGATGATTTCGGCCGACATTCCATATTTTTCCTGAAGGATATCTGCCGCTTCAATGGCGCGGTACAGGGTGGCCCCTACGGTAAGGATGGTGATGTCGTTGCCGGCTCTTTTAATGTCGGGCTCTCCAATAGGTATTTCATAATAACCCTCAGGAACACCGTTCTTATGGAATTGTTCTCCAATATCGTAGATTCGCTGGCTTTCGAAGTAGATTACCGGGTCTGTTCCCTGCAAGGCTGAATTCATCAGCCCTTTGGCATCGTACGGGGTTGCCGGGAAGACCACTTTAAGGCCAGGAACATGAGCTACCAGAGAGGTCCAGTCTTGCGAATGCTGTGCCCCGTATTTTGATCCGACGGAGACCCTGATCACTACTGGCATTTTGATGATGTTTCCACTCATGGCCTGCCATTTGGGCAGTTGGTTAAACACCTCATCGCCGGCCCTTCCCAGGAAGTCGCAGTACATTATTTCCGCGATAACGCGACCGCCTGCCATGCCGTAGCCTATGGCGGTTCCCACGATAGCCCCTTCGGAGATGGGTGAGTTGAACAGCCTGTTATAGGGCAGTGCTTCGGTTAGTCCGCGGTATACGGCAAACGCCCCACCCCAGTCGCGGTTTTCTTCTCCATAGGCCACCAGGGTAGGGTCTTTATAAAACCGGTCAATGATGGCTTCGAAGATTCCGTCGCGCAGCTGGTATTGTTTTAGTTTTGAGAAGGGTTTACCCTCATTGTCAAATGCAAATCGTTCTTTGTTGGCCAGTTGTTTTACCCTGGGGTTTTCCTGCATAGGGTGTAATGCTTCCGGCTCACCCTCCTCCATTTTATCGACAGACCCATTGGAGAACATCATACTGCCAATCAGCTCAGGGTTACTTACCAGGTTCATATGCGGCGAGGTGGCGTCGTCAGTGGCCAGTTTGGTGGTTTTTACGATCAGGCCTACGACCTGTTCGCGAATTGTGCCGATGATCGACTCGCTGGCAATTTTTGCCTTGATCAGTTCTTCACCGTACCCTTTAATTGAGTCGACCGCCATCCAGGCTTCTACCTCTTCTTTTGTCCGGTAGGAGGATGCATCTGAGGGTGAGTGACCGGAATAGCGGTAGGTGAGGGTGTCGAGAAGTGCCGGGCCTTTCTTCGCCTCCAGCAGTTCTTTTTTTCTTTTGAAGGCGTCGATTACGGCCAGCGGGTTATATCCATCAACACGTTCTGCATGCATCATTTCCGGATTTACTCCGGCGCCCAATCTTGCCAGAATGTCATATCCCATGGTTTCGCCCTGGGTCTGACCGCCCATCCCATATTGGTTGTTCATAAAGTTAAACAGAACAGGCAGTCCGCCTTTGAAATCACCATCCCACAGGGTACGGAACTGATCCATGGCAGCAAAGGAGATGCCTTCCCATACCGGGCCGCAGCCCACGGAAGCATCTCCGATATTAGCGACCACGATGCCTGGTTTACGGTTCACCTTTTTGTATAGTGCTGCACCCACAGATATATCTCCCGAGCCACCGACGATGGCGTTGTTGGGATATACGCCAAAGGGTGTGAAGAAAGCGTGCATGGAGCCACCCAGGCCTTTGTTGAAACCTGTTTCACGGGCAAATATTTCTGCCAGCGTGCCATATAACAGGAAGTCTATGGCCAGGTCTTTCACAGAGCCTTTTGCATCCTTTTCTACGATGCGCAGCGTGGTTCCTCCGAAGTGCGACTCCATGATATGCATCAGCTGCTTATCGTCCAGTTGATGGATGGCAGAGAGGCCTTTGGCAAGGATCTCTCCATGGCTTCGGTGCGAGCCGAAGATATAGTCATCAACAGTAAGGTTGTAGGCCATCCCCACGGCGGCTGCCTCCTGTCCGATAGAAAGGTGAGCAGGGCCTGCATGGTTGTAGCTTATACCGTGGTATTCATTTTTTGTTTTGATTTCCTGTAACATGCTTTCAAACTCTCTGATGATAAACATGTCGCAATATATCCTGATGAAATCCTCATCCGAGAAATTGTTTCTTTCTTCCGGAATGTTTTTTTTGTACTGATTTACAGGGATGGTACCGAATTTGATCT
>SKYG01000141.1 GCA_007128045.1 Bacteroidales bacterium
ACCTTTAACGGTTATCCAGTTGGTGATCAAGTGTTGTTTCCTTCAACCGATCGCCTGACGGCCCAAGCTGAGGTCACAGGCGAACTTCGACGGTGGCATAAAGTCACCCTCACCATCGACGGCCCCCGTGCAAGCATGTACGGTACAACCATGCTGGAGTATGATGAGGATGCCGGAGAATTGTATCTGGATGTAAGGCCACAGGGAGGCCCCCCCGGACGTTTGGGGTATATGCACCCCAACCCGTTTCTGGACTATCGGATGACGGTTACATTCAGTCACGAGTCGGGTACGTTAAGCTACGAAGTTCCCGGCTATTTTGCTGCCGATGGCAATGCTGCCGAAACAGGTGCTATGTCAGGCAACAAGTGGCGTGCGCATTTGTCGCCGGATAAAACGGGCCGCTGGGACTGGGAAGTATCGTTTGTGGCAGGAGTAAATGTATCTGTAGAACACGATGCGCCATCAAGACCTTATGTGCCATATGACGGAATGAAAGGTTCATTTGTAGTAGAAGAAACCGACAAGCAATACCCTGATTTTCGGGCCAGAGGGCGGCTTGAATATGTGGGAAAGCACTACCTGCGATTTGCCGGCAACGGTGAGTATTTTCTGAAAGCTGGCACCGATTCGCCTGAAACTTTGCTGGCTTATGCCGATTTTGATGGCACCTATACGATGATGGTACCCGGAGAGAAAGGCTGGGTTGGACCAGCCGACGGTCATGGGTTGAAGGAATACACGCCACATATCCAGGACTGGCGCGAAGGGGATCCCACATGGCGTAATGGCAAAGGCAGGGGATTGATTGGAGCCATCAATTATCTGTCCTCCAAAGGAATGAATGCCATGTCGTTTATACCACGTACGGCAGGTGGCGATGGGGAAAATGTCTGGCCATGGGTGTCGCGAAACGATAAGCTGCATTACCATGTGGCCAAACTTGATCAATGGGAGATTGTGTTTGAGCATGCACAGCGTATGGGCATATTCCTTCATTTTAAAATGCAGGAGCAGGAAAACGATTCCTCATTTCCCCAGCGGACAAGATTAAGTCCAAACTCCTTGTTTCCCGAAGCGCTTGATGGTGGATTGGTAGGGATTGAACGAAAACTGATGACCCGCGAATTTATTGCAAGGTTTGGACATCATCTGGCACTGAACTGGAACATGGGCGAAGAGATCGCCATGGCTGTTGAAGATATCAGGGAATGGACATCCGTATTCAAGGAGATGGATCCCTACAATCATTTCATAGTTTCTCATTCGCAGGGAGGATTTCAAGGCCAGATCAATCTGTACTCCAAATTGCTTGGCGACCAATCAGAATTGATGGGGGTATCACTGCATACACGAGGATATGGTGATATTCATCAGCAAGTCCTTCATTGGCTCAGAGAATCACGTGAAGTCGGAAGGCCCTGGGCTGTTTCGTATGATGAGCAAGGTCTGGGACGTTACGGGATACCCCCGGATCCAGGTTATATGAACTGGGAAGAACATTTTGAGGTAGCTGTGACAATAGATGAAATACGACATACCGAGTTATGGGGAACTTTTATGGCAGGTGGTTTTGGTATGGAGCACTATTATGGATATTTATATCCCCATAACGACCTTAACGCTCAGGATTTCAGAAGCCGCGACAGGTATTGGTCTCAGGCCCGCTATGCCCTTGATTTTTTTAACAATAACCACATCCCTTTCTGGGAAATGGACAACCACAATGCACTAATCGGCAACAACGATGATGACAATAGCAAGTATTGTTTTGCAAAACCCGGTGAAACATACGTGGTATATCTGCCCGAAGGTGGCAACCACTCATTAGACCTTACTTCTGTAAGCGGTACCTTTCAGATCAAATGGTATAACCCACGTGAAGGTGGTGATTTATTGGATGGCAGTGTGATACAGGCAACAGGTGGAGGTCTTGTTTCACTCGGAACAGCACCTTTTGATATCTATAATGATTGGGTGGTCTTAGTTACAAATAGGTGATGCATTGAAACTGTCCGGCCTATAAAGAATGTTGAACCTGTCCTTAAATGACATATTGAAAAATGAAGCACAACATATTGAACAGATTATCATCTGAAAACCATCGGATGTTTTTATCCAAAATTCTTGCAACCCTGATACTTATGGCATCGTTTGGATGTAGTACAGATAATAGAAATAACAGAATTAAACCATATCATGCAAATAGTGGTTATTGGCAATATAAAGGGAAGCCTGTTTTTTTGTTGGGGGGCAATAAGGTGGTTAACCCGTTTCAGCTTGAACATAGTGAGCTGTTGAACTACCTTGATGAACTACAATCGTCAGGTGGAAATTATTTTCGAAATGTCATGTCCGACCGTGAACCTGGAAATATTAAGGCGTTTAAAAAATTGAATAACGGCATGTATGATTTGACACAATGGAATGAAGACTATTGGGATGGGTTGAGACATTTGCTTAAGTGGTCTTATGAACGTGAGATCATTGTGAATCTTACTTTTTGGGATCGGTTCGATCATTATGATCAGATTGGTCATCGTGACACTTCCAGGGAGGTTTTATGGATTAATAGTCCATGGAACCCGGTAAATAATGTAAATTACACCATCGGGGAATCAGGGCTTGACTCAACATATGCAGCTCATCCTATTACGGGAATAAACCCTTTTCACCAATCGGTGCCAAGTATGAAGGACCTCCCTGTAGTGCTTCACTTTCAACAGAAATTCGTTGAGAAAATATTAGATTTGAGCCTTGAATATGACAATGTGATCTATAATATGGGGAATGAACATCAACTTGACTTAATGCAGTGGGATATGTATTGGGTTCATTTTATACGCGATTATGCATCTGCTAAAGGGCTTAAAATAGAAACCACTGCCATGTTCGACCATGTGATACACATAGATGACGAGTGGGTTCGTGTTCAAGGTTTTTCGCCCGTCATAGAAAGCAACGATCTCTTCACTTTTGTTGAAGGCTCGAAAGTTGGTTCTCAATGGACAGATCCTGGTGAAGCCCAATATGAGGCAGCTGTCGAACTAATCAGCCAAACTGATGGCTTTGGGAAAAGACCTGTTAATGCTGTAAAAGTAAGAACTCAAAATGTTGTTTACAACCCTCAGGAAAGGTTGTGGAGGCTGCTTATGGCCGGATTTGCAGCCTTGAGCCACCACCGGGATTATCTCGAAGGATTAACACCTGATGGATGGCCTATAGGGGGACTTGCATTGACGGAGATGGCGAAAACCAACATACAAGCCATGCGGATATTCACTGACCTGATCATCCCATGGGAATCTGTTCCGCGACAAGATTTACTTTCCGGGAGGGAAGATGATGAAGCCTACCTTATGGCGAAGGAAGGTTCTATGTACGGACTGTATTTCCCAAAAGGTTCAGGTTCGATTGGACTTGATTTGCAGAACTTTCAACGACCCTTTATCATGCGATGGGTTGACATAGGTAAGGGACAAGTTATATTAGAAACTGAAGTTATAGGTGGAAGCGTTATAACCATAGAGACTCCTTACGATGTTGAATTCGGATGGGCCTGTGCTATTACAGCACTAAACTGATCACGTATTATCGCGATTGTTTGAAAATTTTTGATACCATCATTTATTATCTGTCTCACGGTTATGTATATTTAAATTGAATAAAATGTTATGTATATGAAAAAAATTAGTTATTTCTTACTTCTACTGGGATTTATTAGTTGTAATAGCGCTATGGATAGTAAGCAGGCGATAACCGTTACCGACTTTGACAAAATGCAGAGAACAAAAAATGAAATCAAACAGCAAGATAGCAACGCTCTGGCCTTCTATAACAGGCTTATAGCAAATGCTGACAATGCCCTTACAGAAGGCCCGTTCTCAGTTACACACAAAACCGGGGTGCCACCCAGTGGAAGCAAGCACGATTATATGACGTTGGCACCGTATTTTTGGCC
>SKYG01000300.1 GCA_007128045.1 Bacteroidales bacterium
AGTGTTTGGTTTGTGTGTCAAGATTTGTTGTCATGCTTATTTCATCTGACTCGAGATTAGAGATATTTGTGATATACCTGCCACCATTTTTCGGGCATCTCGTCCTGACAGGCAGCCAGATAATCCTTATAGGAACAAGAAACCAGGAATTGCCTTTCATATTTTTGATGAAGGCCTGCAGGGTAGGGCACTTCCATCCACCAACGATCACTTTTTTTACTTTTATAAAAGGTGATCGCATCTTTAAAATCTTTTATAGACACAACATATTTAATGTATTCTCCGGCGTCTTTCCGGTTGCGATCAGGCATGTCGTTCTTGCGGTGAAAATAACCATCCAAGAAATACCAGATCATTTGTGCTACAAGATGCGATGTTTGGTCTCCTCTGTCAAGGGATGGATTGACCTCATAAAAACCAATCGATGAAAGCTTATCGCTCAAGCCGGCATAACGAATTATTTGGCAGGCCTCTTCTCCTGTAAATCCATTGGGAGAGGCATTGGCATTACCTGGTGCATCGGGTTGCCTTACCGAAGATATGTCGAAACTTACCATGTCGGCATTTCTCACGATAGGTTCGACCTCTTCCATATCTTTTCTGACCACTCCCAAACGGAAGGCATCGAAATACAACTTCTCCATTAATTCAATGGCATCCTGATCCACAAAATATGACTGATAGCCAATGTTTACGTAATTAAATAAGTAGTTTGGCTGATGTGTTAGTATGGTACTCAGATAGTTGCGATGATTGGTTTTTTCGTCTTTTCTGATGCCAATGTCGAAACATGCATCAATAGCGACCAGGTTAATGATTTGCCCAAGTTCTTCATATGCCTGGTAGTTGGCATAGGTGATATCCTGGCTTCCCCCTATGATTACCGGCGTAATTTTGTTTTTGATCAACCAGGCGACTACTTGCTTGACAGCATAAAAGGTGTCAGAAACCTGGTTTCCGCGTCGGATATTGCCCAGATCGGCAATCTGAAGCCTGAAAGGTCCTTGAAAAAGACTGTAGAGGTGTTTTCTAATCCTGTCAGGGGCCAGAGCACATCCTTTATTATTGGTGGCGAACCTGTCTTCGTTAACACCCAGAAGGGCGATTTGCACCCCTGCCAGGCTCGGAAAACCATGCTCTGTGTTATGGCGTCTAACAGCCTTACCTAACACCAGGGGGTGTTCATAATTATCAGGCTGCCAGACATCCTCACCTATAGCTTCGAAATAATCTTCTATCTCCATGGGATAAGAAAGTACGGTTAACTTTTCCCTTTTTTTCGGGTTGATGTTTTATTTGTTGTACGTGATTTTTTCGAAGAGGTTCCTTCCTGAATGATCTTTATACAGTCATCCAGATTTAATGATTCCGGGTTTGTGCCTTTTGGTATCTTGTAGTTTTTACCGGATGCTGCAATGTAAGCACCCCAGCGTCCTTTTAATACCATGATATCTGAATTCTCAGCGAATTCTTTTATGATTCGTTCCTTGTCTTTTTTGCGCTTGTCTTCTATCAGTTCTATAGCTATTTCGTTACTGATTGTTAAAGGGTCTTCGGTTTTCGGAATAGAAATGAATTTTCCATCATGCCTCAGATATGGTCCAAAACGACCAATGGCTGCTGTAATATCTTTTCCTTCAAAGGTGCCCACCTTTCGTGGGAGCTTAAACAATTCAAGCACTTCTTCAAGGGTAATTGTTTCCAGGCTTTGTTCCTTTTTTAGTCCGGCAAAATCTGGCTTCTCTTCCTGGTCAGCTTCTCCAATTTGCGCCATAGGTCCAAAACGACCAATCTTTACATACACATTCCGGCCGCTTTTAGGGTCTTGTCCCAATAATCGTTCGCCGCTATGCTTTTCAGATGTTTTTAATGTGGTTTCTACCCGGCTATGAAACGGTGTATAGAAATTTTTTATCACATGGTTCCAGGATTTCTGACCTTGTGCTACTTCGTCAAACTCCTTTTCCACGTTGGCGGTAAAGTTGTAATCCATGATCTCGTCGAAATATTCTAAAAGAAAGTTGTTTACAACAATGCCAATATCAGTAGGAAAGAGTTTGTTTTTTTCGGTTCCGGCAATCTCCGTTTTAACAATCTCTGTTATTATGTCATTGCTAAGGGTGATGACATCATATGGTCTTTTTTCTCCTTCACGGTTTTCCTTAACCACATAGTCTCTTTTCAAAATAGTAGATATCGTTGGGGCATAGGTAGAAGGTCTTCCAATACCAAGTTCCTCCATTTTCTTTACAAGGCTTGCTTCGGTATATCTTGGCGGGTATTTGGAGAATCGCTGGAATGCAGTGATTTCTTTTAGGGGAAGCACTTGTTGTATGCTCATCGGCGGCAGTATAGAGGCAGTTTCTTCGTCTTCATCATCGGAAGATTCAAGGTAGGCCTTCAAAAAACCATCAAACTTAAGCACCTCTCCGGTGGCAATAAATTGATTTCTGTTTGTTGATATACCTATGGAGACAGTTGTTTTTTCCAATAAGGCATCACTCATTTGAGATGCGATGGTTCGTTTCCATATTAAATCATAGAGCCGCTGTTCAGAAACATCACCTCCGGGGTTGGTTACATTCATGTAGGTTGGCCTAATAGCTTCATGGGCCTCCTGGGCTCCTTTACTTTTATTGGAAAACTTACGCAGCTTAACATATTTTTCTCCATAAGACTTTTCAATTTCAGATTTTGCCATGGCCATAGCACCATCTGATAAGGTTACAGAGTCAGTTCTCATATAAGTTATCTTTCCTGACTCATAAAGTTTTTGTGCAACCATCATGGTGCGTGAAACTGAGAATCCAAGTTTACGGCTGGCCTCCTGTTGTAAGGTTGAGGTGGTAAAAGGAGGAGCAGGCGTTTTCTTTGCAGGCTTGGTCTCAACGTTTTCAACAGTGAAGGTAGCGCCTTTGCAAGACTCTAAAAATTCAAGGGCTTCTTTTTTTTCGGAAAAGCGACGAGGGAGTTCTGCTTTAACCACTGTTGTTTGGCCATTATGGACCACATCAAAGAGGGCAATGAGCCTGTAGGAGAAGCTGGTTTTAAAGGCTTGTATCTCTTTTTCTCTTTCAACAATAAGACGAACAGCAACAGACTGTACCCGTCCGGCTGAAAGCGCCGGTTTAACCTTTTTCCATAGAAGTGGTGACAACTCAAAACCCACAAGTCTGTCGAGTACACGCCGTGCCTGTTGGGCGTTAACCAGGTTATTGTCAATCAGCCGCGGTTTGTCGATGGCCTCAAGTATGGCTTTTTTGGTTATCTCATGAAACACAATGCGTTTATATGTCTGTTCATTTAGCCCCAGGCTTTCTGCAAGATGCCAGGAAATAGCCTCCCCTTCACGATCCTCATCAGTAGCCAACCATACAATATCAGCTTGTTTCGATAGTTTTTTCAGGTCGGAAACCACAGCTTTTTTATCAGAAGGGATTTCGTATAAGGGTTGAAAGTCATTTTCAATCTCAATACCAATGGTTGACTTAGGCAGATCACGAACATGGCCAAAGCTAGACTTGACCAGGAAGTCTTTACCTAAAAAACCTTCTATGGTTTTTGCCTTGGCAGGCGACTCAACAATTACAAGATTTTTTGCCATAGTTTTTTTTTAAGGGGTCAAAAGTAAGCATTTTTCTTAATTTTGCCTTCCGGTTAACGAAAGGAATACGACCGTTAACCAATAAACATGAAAAAAAAGAAGGTATATATCGAAACGTACGGGTGTCAGATGAACTTCTCTGACAGCGAGATCGTGGCTTCTGTAATGACAGAAAACAACTATGAGACCGCATTGTCAGCACAGGATTCGGATGTGATATTCTTGAATACGTGTTCTATTCGGGACAATGCTGAACAGCGGGTTTTGAACAGGCTGAAGCAGCTTCAGGTTTTACGAAAAAAAAATCCTGCACTTATCATAGGTGTGTTGGGCTGTATGGCTGAAAGGCTAAAAACATCCTTGCTGGAAGAGCAGAGGCTGGGTATGCGTATTGATATGGTTGTTGGGCCAGACGCCTACCGTGATCTTCCCCAGTTGATGGTTGACGCGGAAAGCGGGCAGAAGGCTGTAAATATTATACTATCATCGGAGGAGACCTATGCCGATATCACCCCGGTAAGGTATGCTGCCGGGGGGGTGTCTGCTTTTATTTCTATCATGCGCGGGTGTGAGAATTTTTGTTCTTACTGTGTGGTGCCACATACCCGCGGTAAAGAAAGAAGCAGAAATCCCGATTCTATTGTCAATGAAGCCAGGCAGCTTATTGATGATGGCTACAAGGAAATCACCCTGCTGGGCCAGAACGTAAACTCCTATGCCTGGAAAGAAGCCTCCGGCAATATACCTGTTGATTTTCCATCGCTGATGGAGAACATAGCCAGCCTTAGCAGCCAGCTAAGAATCAGGTTTGCAACATCTCACCCCAAGGATATGTCTGACGAACTGCTCTATGTGATTTCCAGGCATCCAACTATATGTAAGTCAATTCATTTGCCTGTGCAGTCAGGCAGCAGCTCAGTGCTGAAACGTATGAACCGGAAGTACACCCGTGAAGATTATTTGCAGCGCATCGAAGCCATTCGAAAGATTGTTCCCGGATGCGCCATCTCAACAGATATTATTACGGGGTTCTGCGGTGAAACCGATCAGGAGTTTCATGAAACATTAAGTTTGATGGAGCGGGTAGGCTATGATTTTGCATATATGTTTAAATATTCAGAACGCCCTGGTACGATTGCTGCAAAGAAATTAAAGGATGATGTTCCGGAAGCTGTTAAAACCATAAGACTGGAAGAGGTAATCAACTTGCAGCAACAACTATCGCTCAGAAGCAACCAGGCTGAGGTCGGTAGTTTACAGGAAGTGCTTGTAGAGGGCCCGTCCAAACGTTCTTCAGCGTACGTTTCCGGCCGGACATCAAGGAATAAGGTGGTGGTGTTCCCCGACAACCATTACAAAGCCGGCGACTATGTGATGGTGAAAATTACTGGTTGTACTTCCGCAACCCTGAAGGGGGAATCCTAATGTATACTTTGTTTTTTTATCAACATTTCTGCAACTATCAAATCGGCAGGCGTAGTAATCTTTATGTTCTCGGCGTTCCCATCAACGAGAAACAGCCTGGCTCCATCAGTTTCCAGTACAGTAGCGTCATCAGTAAATGATTCGTGATAGTTTTTGTGATAGGCTTTTTTTATCAATACCCCGAGAAAGCATTGCGGTGTTTGTACCATCCTTATTTTTTCCCTGTCTAACGGCCTGTTACCCGGACCTTCAATCAATCTTACTGAATCAATAGATTTCAGTACAGGTATGGCATTGCCAAACTTTTCTGCGAAATGAAATACCCGGGAGATGGTGTTTAGCGAAACCAAAGGTCTGGCTGCATCATGGATGGCAACCAAAGAATCATCAGGCACAAAGCGCAACCCATTTTTAACGGTATGAAACCTTGTTGGACCACCCGTTACCTGTTGGTGGTGTATCTCAAAATGATGCTTACGGCAAAGCTTTTTCCAGTCTTCAATATATGATTCCGGAAGGGCCAGAATAAACTGTATGTCGGGAGCATAGCTTAAAAAGGCATGAAAGACGTGCATGAGAACTGGTTTCCCTGCAATTTCAATAAACTGCTTGGGAACAGCTGAACCCATTCGCTTACCATCCCCTCCAGCTGCTATGAGTACATACTTTTTCATGGTATCCGTTCCCAGTTACACGCAATTCAATTTTCTAAGATGGTCTGCCCTGAAACCCGACAAAGGGTATCCATCAATCTGCAGGGGATTTCTCGCTACGCTTCGAGACAGGCCCGGGAACCTGCGCACTGCGCGCTGAGAAAAACCCGCAACTCACTACTCACTACTTACTACTCACTACTCACTACTCACTACTCACTACTTACTACTCACTACTCACTACTTACTACTCACTACTCACTACTCACTACTCACAACCTAAATAATCAGCATGGCATCGCCATACGTAAAAAACTTGTATTTCTCTTTGATGGCAATTTTGTAAGCTTTCATCAGGGTGTCAAATCCTGCAAATGCGGCCACCATCATCATTAGTGTTGACTGAGGCAGGTGAAAATTTGAGACCATGCTGTTGGCGACGCTAAAATCGAAGGGGGGGTAAATAAATTTATTGGTCCATCCTTCATAGGGTTTTAGATGGCCAGAGATAGAGACCGATGATTCCAATGCCCTCATGGTAGTGGTTCCGACTGCACAAATTTTACGGCGGTTTTCTTTGGCTTTATTAACAGTGTCTGCGGTGATGCTTTCAATAAAAAACTCTTCGCTGTCCATCTTATGTTTGCTGAGGTCTTCCACATCTACATTGCGGAAGTTGCCGAGGCCTGCATGCAATGTGATTTCTGCAAAGTTTATGCCTTTGATTTCAAGTCTTTTGACCAGTTCACGACTAAAGTGCATGCCTGCGGTGGGTGCTGCCACGGCGCCTTCACGTTTGGCAAAAACAGTTTGGTATCGTTCTTTGTCATCAGCTTCAACAGCACGTTTAATCTGTTTCGGCAATGGTGTTTCACCCAGGTTTTCGATGGTTCTTTTAAATTCATCATAGGTGCCATCAAACAAAAATCGAAGGGTTCTTCCCCGGGAGGTTGTATTGTCAATGACCTCTGCCACCAGGTTGTCGTCTTCACCAAAATACAGCTTGTTGCCTATCCGGATCTTTCTGGCCGGATCTACCAGGACATCCCATAAGCGGGCATCGCGGTTTAGCTCACGTAACAAAAACACCTCAATTTTGGCGCCGGTTTTTTCTTTGGTGCCATAAAGGCGTGCCGGAAACACCCTGGTATTATTTACCACCATAACATCTTGATCGTCGAAATAATCAATGATGTCTTTAAAGAGCTTATGTTCAATTGTATTATCTGCTCTGTTAATGATCATGAGGCGGGATTCATCCCTATTTGATGGGGGTCTTTCAGCAATGAGTTCAGTTGGCAGGTTGAATTTAAAGTCAGATAATTTCATGTGTTTATTTTTTTTCCTTTGACCTTCGACCTTCGACCTTTGACCCCATGAAAAACAATCATGCGTCTGTGTGTCAAGGAGATTGTCATGGCTCGGTTTATTTAAGATATGCGGATTTATGATACTAATGGCAAAGGCAAACAGGCCAGCTGTTTTTTACGTTGCCAATGTGTGTTGTGATTCATGTCAAATTTGTGGGAAAGAGTGCAAAGATAATACATCTGAAGGGCCTTGTCAATAGGTTATTGCATTAAACAACAAAATATTAAGATTTGTTGTTAAATAATGCCTTTACTGCTTTGCATATTCTTGATGAATGATTCAAAATTGGCAACTTCCCAGGCATCTGAAACCAAAAAACCACCAATTCGCTCTCTTCTCAGGTCTTTTAAATATGCGCCTGTTTGCAAGGCTTCTCCAAAATCCCTGGCCAAAGCCCTTATATACGTTCCTTTAGTGCAAACCACATTAAACCCTATCTCAGGAAGTTCAAATTTTGTGATATTGAATTTCCTTATGCTTACATTTTTGGGTTTTAAAACCCTTGTTTGTCCCTGTCGGGCATAGGTATAGGCTCTTTCCCCTTCAATTTTCTTTGCAGAAAACTGGGGCGGTATTTGCTCAAAAGAGCCTATGAATTTTTTTGTAGTCTGTATTACTGTATCGTATGTGATATGCTCAGTTGGGCTTAATTCGCCGGGTTGTGTTTCCAGGTCAAATGATGGCGTTGTTTGTCCGATGAAAAAAGTACCTGAATATTCTTTCTCCAAGGCCTGGTAGCTGTCTATCGATTTGGTAAGTTTTCCGGTACAGACAATCAGTAATCCGGTTGCCAACGGATCAAGTGTTCCGGCGTGGCCAACTTTGGTTTTTTTTAGTCCAAGACGGTGCCGGATCAACCCCCTTATTTTACCAACCACATCAAATGATGTCCAACCATAAGGTTTGTCGAATAATAATACGGTTCCTTCGGCAAATGCGGTCTTTGTGAGTTGTTCTTTTGGGGTGTATCCCATTATATGATAATATAGTTGTGTGTTACAAAACAAGTCCGAACACGATGGCCGCAATTCCTGCCAGCAAACAATAGATGGAGAAGTATTTTAACTGACCTTTTGCCACAATCTTTAACATCCATCTGCAAGCAATTAAACCGGAAATGAAAGCAGTGATAGTGCCGATGATCAATGGTGTGGTACCTATACCTGATGCAGAAGCATCGTGAGACAATCGTAAGATCTTTAAAAAGTTTGCGCCAAATATTGGGATTAAGACCATCAGAAATGAAAATCGCACTGCTTTCTCCCTGTCAACACCGAGAAATAATGCTGTTGCAATGGTGGCCCCACTACGGCTGATGCCCGGAAGCACCGCGATGGTCTGTGCCAGGCCAATCAGCAATGCTCGAACAATGTTGATCTCTTTGTGCTGTTTTGTGGTGAACTGTGTCAGAAACAATATGGTAGCGGTTAGAAGCAACATGCATCCCACGAAAATAATTCTTCCCTGGAATAGGGACTCAATCTGCTCTTCAAACAAAAGTCCGACAATTGCAACGGGGATGGCTGAGACAAGTAACATCACAACCAGCCTGGTTTCACTGTTCCATGTAAACTGCAAGCAGCTGCCGAGTATGTGGGCGATATCTTTTCTGAAAACAACCAGGACGCTAAGAAAGGTGGCTCCATGAACCATAATGTTAAACGTAAAATACCCATCAGGGTCTTGCAGCCCGAATAGTACGCCTCCAAGTTCCAGATGGCCGCTGGAGCTTATGGGTAAAAACTCTGACAAACCCTGAATCAGGCCCAGGATAAATGCTTCAATCCAACTCATAACGGGATGGTAGTTCTATGATGGTTCTTTTTTCCCTGGTTTTTTGGCAGGTTCGGCCGTGTTCGTTGTTTTTTTCAGTATGGCGTAAAATTGGATACCAAAGCCAGCTAACACCAGTATTGGCGCCAGGGTGATACGCCGAAAACTAAAGATGTCTTCGCTAAAAACATTAGGGTCTGTGCTTCCGCCCCCAATCATCAATAAAAAGCCAATGGCTGTTACCAGCAACCCTGCAATGAGCCAGGTATATTTATTGCGATCAAACAACAAGACGTTTTCCTTATTCTTTTTCATGGCGATAAAGGTTTAATAATAGTAAAGGGAGTCGGTTTTTACGTTTAAATATTTTCTTACGGCGAAGTAGGTAGATATCCAGCTTATGATAAGACCGAGAAAAATAACGATTAACAACAGAGCTGACAATAATGTCAGGTCGTCAAACAGAAACAATCCCGGAACTTTTCGTTCTAAGGTATACAAGAAGATTACCAGCAGAATGTTTGAGATGATAGCCGACAGGAACCCCTGAAGCAATCCTTTTTTAATAAAGGGTTTGCGTATAAAGGATTGTGTGGCACCAACAAGCTGCATGCTTTTAATGAGAAAGCGTTTGGAGAACACACTCAGGCGTATGGTGTTGTTGATGAGGGCAGAGGCAATCATGACCAGTAGTGTGCTGAATATAAGCATTCCAAATCCAATTCGTCGTATATTATCATTTACCAGTTGCACCAGGTCTTTTTGGTAATCGACTTCAGCCACTATGCTGTTTTTTGAGACCACTTCTTCAAAGACGGCCAGGCTGTCAGGGTTTGCATGGCTGGCATTTAAGCGTGCAATGACAGCCGAGGACAGGGGGTTGTAGCCCAGGAATTCAACAAAATCTTCACCGAGTTCTTCCATCAATTCTTCAGCAGCCTGTTCTTTTGAGATATATTCGGTAGACTTAACCGCATCCATGGCCTCCAGCGATTGTTGCAAACCTGTAATCTCAGGCAGGCCTGCACTATTGTGCAGGAAGATCGTGAACTCAATATTTTCTTTTACATGATCAGATAATTGCCTGGTAAATAGTATCGTAACCCCAAGTAAACCAAGTACGAAGAGCACAAGTGTGATGCTTGCAACCGTTGTGATATAGGAGGTTTTTAAACGCCTGCCAATAATTTTTTCTTCCCTGTTGGTCATGATTCCCTGTTGTAAATGCAAAAGTAATAAAAAAACTGTGTGTATAAATTCTATGCATTTCTCTTGTAAAAAACTCACCGCCATTTTGTATGATCATTTACAAAATGATGATGGTTAGAAGGAACCGCTACGCTATCCCATAAATATTCTAATTCGTCTGTGTGAGATGCCGCATCAAAAAATTCATGTACATTTGCGTAAGAAAAACCTTGGTATATGGCTAACAGGATTATGGATCCGATTGGGCGACTGATGGGGTTGCGGTATAAATCACACCCCTGGCATGGAATTGATATCGGCAAGCAGGCCCCGGAGTTGCTTACATGTTTTGTAGAAATGGTTACTACGGATACTGTCAAATATGAGGTGGACAAAATCAGTGGTTACCTCAAAATTGACCGCCCGCAGAAATATTCCAATGTGCTTCCGGCGCTTTATGGATTTATTCCTCAAACACTTTGCCATAAAAGGGTTGCAGAACTGGCCATTGAGAAAACAGGCCAGAAGGATATTGTTGGTGACTACGACCCCCTTGATATATGTATCCTCACGGAAAAGTCAATATCTCATGGGGATATCCTTGTTGAAGCCATCCCTATTGGCGGATTTCGTCTGATAGACAGAAACCAGGCGGATGATAAAATCATTGCCGTATTAAAAGACGATGCTGTTTATGGCGATATCAGAGATATCTCAGAATGTCCCATGCCTGTGATAGAGCGGTTGAAGCATTATTTTCTTACCTATAAGGATCTTCCCAACACCAAGCTGGATGTAGAAATTACCCACACATATGATGCTGATGAAGCAAAAGATGTGATTTTAAGGTCGGTGGAAGATTATCAGATGAAGTTTGAGAACCTTGATAATATGCTTTCGGAGGTATAGTTACAAATATGCTTCATTGAGTTTGAATTGCTTGCCCGGTAATTGTGTTACCACATCTTTAAATTCGAGGTTTAGCAATATGGCCGAAGCCCTGCCGGTCGACAATCCGGCGTTGTGGGCCACACAGTCAATCCCGGCTTCCGGGTAACGTTTTAACACGTCCACCAGTTGTTCTTCTTCCCTGCTCAGGTTTACAAACAGAGGTTTGACAGTTCTCTTCGCCTCTCCTTCAGGTTTCCAGTTCATCACATATTCCAGATCGGCTACAGACTCCATTAAGTTGGCTTTATGGGTTTTTATAAGTTTGTTGCAGCCCATGCTGAAGGCATCGCTGGTACGTCCTGGCAGGGCAAAGACATCCCGGTTATAGGAGTTGGCAATATTCGCTGTGATCAATGCTCCACCTGTAATTGCCGCTTCAATGACAAGTACTGCATCACACATTCCGGCAATGATACGGTTTCTTTTTGGAAAATTTTCCCTGTCGGGTGTTGTGCCACTAATGAAGTCGGTAATCAATCCTCCCTGTTTCAGTATTTTTTTTGCCAGGCTTACATGCGGGGCAGGGTATATACGGTCTAGTCCATGACCCAATACGGCCACTGTGTTCAGCCCCTGCTCCAGGGCTGCCTTATGAGCACAAGCATCCACGCCATAGGCCAGGCCGCTAACAACCAATGCTTTATGTTCCTTGAGGCCTTCGATAATCTCCATACATTTCTGACTGCCATATTTGGTGATGTTTCGTGTACCTACGATACTTACTACCTTACATGAATTTAAATCTACGTCGCCCTTTACAAATAATACAACTGGACTATCTTCACATTGTTTAAGGCGTAATGGATAGTCTTTTTCCGTGAACGAGATGGCGCGAATACCATGCTTGTTAATGAAAGCCAGTTCTTTTTCTGCCCTTTTCAGGGCATCGGTATTGGATATCGAATCGGCAATGGCAGTGCCAATGCCTGGAATTTTCTGCAACTGATTCTTTTTTTCTTTAAAAACGCCTTCAGCCCCGCCACAATAAGAGATAAGTTTACGTGCTGTGATGCCGCCAACACCTGGGATGATCGTAATGGCCACCTGGTATAACAGATCATCAGTCATAGTATATCTTTAATATATTGTTTTTTATAGATGAATGTGGCGTAAATATAAATAAAAAATCAACTTAGACAAAGTTGTTTTATCTTCAAAAAGGGGATAATTATTTTTACCGGTATGACATTAATCCGTTTAATAGGTTTTGGTCATATTCTTCGGTACAACGATGATAAAGTCTGCCAGTCCAATATGTTCAGGATTGAAACCGTGAATATCAACTTGTTCTATGGTACTAATGGTAACCACATCAATGGTTTCGTCAAGTTGTCGCAAATACCAGGTTATCCCTTCGTAATGATTGGAGTGATAGGCGCCATGGAAGTGTAAGAAGATGCCATTCCGGCTGATGTTTTTGCTGATGAAATGTGCCATTGTAGCATCTTTGATGGCCTGGGCTTTGGGAAGGTTTTCACCGCCATGTGCCGGCATTCCCGCCATATCTAACATGGCTTTGTAGGCAGGCAGTTCGGCATCGTATAGAATAGGCAGTGGAGCTATATAGCTTTTCGCGGCAGGACTTAAACTGTCAAGAGCCTCAAAGCCTTCCCTGTGAACCAACGAGGCGTAGCGGCGTGGTATATTGGTAGCTATAAATGCCAAGCCATTTTCTCTGGCAAACTCCACGAGGGGCTTATAGTCAGTCTGGTAATTATTCCACAGCTTTGCCTCTGCGACAAAGTTTCTTTCAGTGATCAGATTTTGTAAGTATTCATCAAGGAGGATTTGATTGTCTGCTTCAAACATCTCTGCGCCCAACCTAAGATGCTCACCGATCTGGTCATGCAGATCCATTGTCAGCTCGAGTTGCAGCCAGTGGGAGATCGGATTATTATGCAACTCGCCAAATAAAATCACATCTGACCTTAAAGAGCGCTCTACCAATTCGGAATACCTGGCAGGTTCTCCTTTTGCGTTGTAAAGGATATAGGCCGGTTTGTCGATAACAGGATCGTATGGCGAAGGAACATTGTTCTCAACAGGAGCATTGCTCGCAACAGAAGCATTGTTTGCAGGCGAAACAACTATAAAATCAATAATTTCAGGTACATCCCACTTTGAATATTTATTGGTTGAATGGGCTTCGATGGAAAAGCTAATGGATAAGCTAGCCATAACTATCAAGCAACACAAATAAAAGGTTCGCATCATAGTTGTTCTTTAACAGTGTCAGGGTTGTCATTGACAAACGCTTACACATGTGCAAAGGTTCAGTGATGATCGTTTCTTTTCAGGTCTTTTCCTGTAAAAGCAAGTGGCAGAAGGTCCTGAACTTTTTCTATAACCAGTATCTTACCGCTTTCCTTGCTCAGAAGCAATTTTATGGGGTCTGACTGAAGTACTTCATACTCAAGCATCACCTGCCGGCAGGCACCACATGGTGAGACAGGCCCGTCGATCGACAGGCAGGCTGATTTGGCACTAATAGCGATCATTTTCATAGGGACACCAGGAAACCTGGCTGAAGCGGCGAAGACAGCTACCCGTTCTGCGCACAAACCACTCGGATAGGCTCCATTCTCCTGGTTGCTGCCTGTGACTATCTCACCATTCTCAAGCAGTACGGCCGCGCCTACGTAAAAATTCGAATAAGGGGCATACGCTTTTTCAGTCATGCTACGGGAAATATCGACCAACGCTCTTTCCCCGGCATTTAATTGTTCAACGCTATCATGTTCCAGGATTCGGATAGAAAGGTTTTTATGTGCCATCTTTTTTGATTTTAGCGCATGGATGAAAACATAAGAACGGCAATATTAAGCAACTTTTTCCCCAATATTTACGTAAAAGTAATAAGGAAAACCCATTTAAACGAAAAAATATTTCGTTAATCAATCGGCAGCAAATAGCAAATCGTTGCCCGCAAAATTGCATGTTCGCTTTTTTTTTACTATATTTGTTAAAAGCGCAATTCTTTACAAGATTAACGACGTTTTTAGCGCTTTAGTTTTTAATCATATGTTTAACTTAAAATATGTAATACAATGGATAAGTCAACAGGAAAA